>NZ_MUFK01000008.1:0-86962 GCF_001996085.1 Salinivibrio sp. PR5 | reverse complement strand
GCTATATTGGTGAGGTGCACAACACACGTCTGTCCAGAACCTTCATAGAGGGCACTTCTTAACTCTGAAGTGCTCACAGAAGAAACCGCTTTTTGCTCCCAAGCACAACACTCTCTTTCCCGTGAAACGCTTGTTGAATGGCGAGTATCATCGAGCCGCTTAAGCGTCAGATTTAACCGGCAATGACCCATTGGCGGTTGTCGTCAGTCGCCTCCATCATTGCGCGTAGAAGTTGTGCGCGGGCGTCGTCACTGGGTGCAATTAGATCATAAATGCCGCTGATTGGCTGGCCGTTTTCTTGGGTGTCTACCCGCATGGCGGCGGCGCAGGTTTCGCCGTGTTGGGTGCCAATGCACAAAGAGACCGTGGCTTCGGCAATTTCTACACCATCATGCAGGGCAAGCTGCGCGAAGTAAGCAAGCATGTCGGGGCGGGCATCGTCCGGCCACTGTGCCGCTTGTAGCTTGGCATATTGCAGCATCAATGGATGGTTATCGACCCAATAAAGTGTCAAGGGGGCGTGGGCTGGGGCAGATGGTCGAGTCGCAGGAGTGGGTAACGCCTCTTCGGCATGGTAGCGCTCGAAACCGGTCAAGCTCTCGGCGGTTGGATATTGGGCTTGTTTAACATGGCAGGCCATCCAACGTTGCTTGACTTCAAAATGGGAAATAATTTCAGACGCGTCCATAAACACCACATGCGATAACAACAATCAACAGGCATCATAGCGGAGTGAGCAGAAATAACAATCACTGCGCTACAGCACGCGAAAATAAAGCCTGCCAGAGATCACAGCCTCGATCTGATTGCGTTCAAACTGGGCAGACGGACTGTCCGTTGTCGCGTAAAATAGGAAGTATCAATAATAACTGATACTGCCTTTAGGTTCCCCTTTTATGTCTGGACAGCGGCTACGCGCACAATTTACCCGTCTTTATCATCACTTTAACGGGGAAGATTCGGATACCACGTTACAGGCGATTGCCGATATTTTGGTGTGTACACGGCGTAACGCGCGGATGGTTCTGAATAAATTGGAGGAGCAACATTGGCTGACGTGGGCGCCATCCGTTGGGCGAGGCAAACTGTCACGGCTGACGTTTTTGCGTACCGAGTCAGCCCTGCGTGACGAGCAAGCGGCCCATTGGTTAGCACAGGGCAAAATGGACCAAGCACTCGCCTGTTTGGATAATGATTCGACCAAGCTTGCGGCGTTGATCCAAAAGCAATTGGGGCCGAGCACCTTAAATGGTCGCCAGATTGTGCGCTTGCCGTATTATCGTCAGCTTGAAAGCCTTGACCCGCGTACCCCTCTGCGCCGTTCTGAAGAGCACTTGGTGGGGCAGATTTTTAACGGGCTGGTGAAATACCAAGAGGGTAATAAGCGAGTCTGTGCGGATTTAGCCCACCATTGGGAAGCGCTTAGCCATACCCATTGGCGCTTTTATCTGCGCCCCGGCGTGCGATTTCATGATGGGCGTATGATGCGTGAAGACGATGTGGTGGCGAGTTTGTCTGCGCTATCGTCTCGGCGGTTTTTTGCCCACATCGCTAAAGTGACATCAGCTGCCGCACGGATCATTGATATAACGCTTTCGTCACCCGACCCGCGTTTTGATCATGCGTTAACCTTGCCTGAAGCGGTTATTTTACCCGCCGATTGTGATCAGCAAAAAGGGTTTGCAGATCAGCCAATTGGCACAGGCCCCTATCGTGTGGCTGAGCGTCAGGATCACCGCTTGGTGCTTCAAGCATTTGATGATTACTTTGGTTATCGCGCGTTAACGGATGAAATCCAGTTGATGGTGTTTGATGAAGCGGCCATGTGTTATCTCACCCCGAGTACGGATCGTATGCCGGACTATGCGGTTAAGCCGCCAGCTGCGTTAAGCCAAAAGCTTGAAATGGACCAAGGGGCAGGGTATTTGATGCTCAATTGTCGTGATGGGTTGGCGAAAAGTGCACGCTGGCGTGCTTACTTGCATGCCAAGTTGTCCTCCTTGCAATTGCTGCCGCGTTTAGCCGCGAACGGGATGGGTGAATACCGCTTGTTTAATGCTTATGGTTTGATGCCCGGTTGGATCCATCACACCCAGCCGGTATCGATGCCAGAGCTGCCGGGCCCGACGCGATTGAGTGTGGCTTATTTGGCGGATCATCCTCTTTATCCGCTGATCGCAACTGCCATTGAAGCGCATTTGGCCGAAGAAGGCATTCAAGTGGAAACCATGGCGCTGTCGCCAGATGCGTATTTTGGCGGGAAATACAGCCGAAAAATCGACATCTGGTTAGGGGCGATCAGTTTTGGGATCCGCGGGGAAGAAGGATTATTTAATTGGTTGGGCAATCACGATCTTTTCTTGCATGCGTTCACCGACGAGTTGCTAAATAAGGTTACCCATTACACCACCCGTTGGCGTGAGCAGGCCAAGCCAGATTGCGCTGAAGCCTTGGCGCGTGAGTTGGTTGCCCAGCAGGTGGTGCCGTTATTTCATATCTGGACGGGTGTGGTTGCCACGCCGGACTTGCAAGATGTGGCATCGAACGCAGTGGGTTGGTTCGATTTCCAATCGGTGTGGTACAAGCCAAGCGAGTAAGAGTTATTCATCGATACCGAGCGGAAAGGTGGCGGTGAGTAGCAGGTACTTATGCAACGGCAGGCCATCTTTTTTACGAAACAAAGGGTGGAAAATGCGATAGCGTCCGTCGGTCAGCCCCAATGGTTCGATGGTCTCGGCGAGGCTGGTGGTCGCACTGGTCAGTTTAATCCCTTGCGCGCGGTATGAGTCGGCATGAATCGGTTGATGGCCTAGCCACCAAGAAGGAATCGCTTTGCTGGCATTGGTTCTATCTATCCAGTGGTCGCTGACAATGATCACTCGCCCGGGCTCGGCCGGATTGGTAATACCGTGGTTGAGCAACCATGCGACATCGCGCACCAGTGCATCACGACAGGCCAAATTCCCACTGAGCAGACGGTGAGCAAGAATGTAAACCGCGGCGCCATCCAGTTGCAATTGATAAACGGTTTGGCTGTGGGGACGACTGTCATCAAGCAAGTGAAACTGAGCGGGGCGGTCGTGCGCTTCCAACACGCGCATTAAACGACGTGCGAGTGCTTTACCCATGTGTGGGTCACGCATCCCGCGGTTATGCACCGTGGGGTAATGATGTTCGCAAAGCTTGACGCAATCTTGTTGAAATTGTCGAAGCGCGAGCGAGACGAGATCATCTAACAAAAACGAGCCACTCCTACCAAAACACGACTGATTTATCGCACGTCATAAAGTATGCATTATATCACCAAAATCGCCCAATAAATCAGAGAGAAACGCCACTCTGTGCGCACTTTCTCATCACAAGTCGGTGTGATTGGGCGAAGTATGTCTAGTTCTGCCACTAAAAGAGATATCGGCAATGCAGGCATCGGCTTGATAGTGGCGGCAGAGATTTGCCTCTATGTTTACCCGATGAAAGGCAAAAGCCATGATGAGTACACCCATGTTGGTCGAAGTATGACCGGTTTCGGGCGCATTGAAGCTTATAAATTGGAACGGTAATTGCAGTGCTAGGTGTCTCTGTGACATGAACTCGATGGATGATAATGAAAACAATAGCTTGGCTATGTGGTTCGGCATGTTTACTTGCCGCTTCGATTTCTTTTCCGGCTCGGGCAGCTGATGGCTTGGCAGCCGGCGTTTTTCTGGGGTCGCCGATGTCCGGTGTGACCATCAAGCAAGACCAATTTAAAATTCAAGCTGGGATCGATAAGTTTGGGATTGCGATCGATGGGACGTGGAATTTAGGGGAATGGCTAGGCCGGATGGAATATGCGCCCATGTATATCTATGCTGGTGGTCAGTGGGTAGACGATTCTACCCATCAGTGGGGACCGAGAGCTGGGCTAGGGGTGACACTTCCCGTAGGCACCGGTGATGTAGAGTTGTTTGCGGAAGCCGGTACCACATGGTACTGGGAGGAGAAAGGCGATATTGAATTTGAAGGCGCAGCCGGCGCAAGGATGTATTTTTAAGCGGTTTTATCATGCGCTTTGGGTGCTTGCCATCGGTTGGGGACTGAGCGTTTCCCCCGCATGGGCGGTGAGCTATCCGTTACCTTTGGATGGCAGTCGGCTTGTCGGCTATGCCTCCATGCATGAGGTGCAAGAAGGCGAGCATCTTGAAGCGATTGCAAAACAGTATGATATCGGCTTTTTAGCATTATTGACGCTAAACCCCGGCGTAGATCCGTACTTGCCAGAGCCCGGTACGCTGATCAAGCTCCCCCAGCAGCATCTGTTGCCTGACACGCCCTACGAAGGGATTGTGATCAACTTGGCGGAGCTCAGGCTCTATTATTATCCGCCCAAGCCGCAAGGGAATAATGACGCGACGGAGGAAGAGCGGCGGGTTCATATTTTTCCGATTGGCATCGGACGAATTGGCCGTGAAACGCCCGTGATGCAAACTTACGTCAGCCAAAAGCGCCAAAACCCGACGTGGACGCCGCCGCAAAGCATTCGAGAGGAATATAAGCGGACACGCAATATTGTGTTACCGGATGTGGTCCCTGCTGGTCCCGATAACCCGTTAGGACGTCATGCACTGCGGCTTGGTTATGGGAATGGCGAGTATTTAATTCATGGTACGAATAAGTCATTTGGTATTGGTTTACGCGTCAGTGCCGGCTGTATCCGGTTGCGGCCTGATGATGTGGCTTGGCTTTTTGAGGCGGTGGATGTCAACACGCCCGTGCGGATCATTGATACGGCAACCAAGGTCAGCATTGAACCAGATGGACGAATTATGGTGGAAGCTCATCGGCCATTGTCGCGTACGGAGAAAGAAACCCAGCAACGGATTCTCCTTCCCCCCGATCCTGCGATTATTGCCAAACTTGAGCGAATGGATATTTCCACGCGACGTTATCGTGCCGCACTGGCGGTGCAACAAGGGGTGCCGATTGAAGTGGCGGAGCTGAGCCCGTTGCAGTTAAAGGCGTGGCATACGCTCAATGAGCAAGGCCTGACAAACGCGTCTGATCTGGTGAGAGCGGATACCCCTTAGTGACAGAATGAGGTAATCACGGATAAACAAAAAACGGCGCGAAGGCGCCGTTTTTATCTTTCAATCTTGCCTTATTTTGTATAAGACTGTGCCATGTTATCAATGCGTTCATTGGCGCGTTTTGCTTCGTCATACGCCATTTGAGAGTCATTTTTCATCATGGAAACGTCGTTAGACAGCGCATCGACTTTCGCGGATAAATCATCAACACTTTGTTGTAGCGCAGTGTTGCTAGTACAGCCGACGAGCAACACGGTTGAAGCTATTGCTGCTAGCGCCATTGGACGGATTTTCATAGAGAACCTCGCTATTGTTGTTGGAGATAGCAATCACGTCAAAAGGGTCACGCGCAAGCGCGACTACCTTTTACCATAGACGGTGATAGGAGATTTTGCTGCTGAATCCTCAACTTGGCGGCCATACCTTGACACAGTTAACATTTAACGCGCTGTGTGACTCATCCATTAAGACGTGTTAAACGCTATTGGTGGTGATGATTTCCTTCATCGCTATGGTGCTGCATGCCTCCCATGACAGATTTCACTGGAATTTGCTTGGTCAGTGAATGGCCATCAGCAGTGGTCAGGGTCAGGGAAATCTGTTCGCCCACTTTCAGAGGCTTCACCAAGTCGAACAACATAACATGCAAGCCGCCCGGCTGAAGGACAACTTGTTCGCCGCTGGGCACCAGAATTTGTGGGATTTGACGCATTTTCATCATGCCATCTGCCATGGCGTGTTCGTGTAGCTCAACGCGTTTTGCCGCAGGAGTTTGGGCACTAACAACACGTTTGAGCACATCACTTTGATTGTCTAACACCATAAAGGCAGCACTGTTAGGGGCGCCCGGTGCACTGGCGCGCGCATAGGCGTCACGGATAAAAAATTCACCATGAGCATGGCTGAAAGATGCAGTGAAAAGTGCAATGGCTGAGATAAAAAGGCGAAAAAACGACATTATGGTTCCTTATTGGTGTCAGTCACTCGAGAAATAGCGGCGGTGATCATTTGAGGGTTCAAGGTGTGGGGCACCTTTTCTAAAAGCTCACCGTTCGGAGAAAGAAAATAAAAGTATGAGCTATGGTCAACGGCATAATCCATGGCGGAGTCTTCAAGCTCGGTAATTTGATACAAAACGCCGTATCGCTTCGCCAGTTGATCAATTTGTTCGTTACTGCCACTCACACCTGTGATGGCCGGATGAAAGAAATGGGCATACTCCGCCGCTTTTTCGCTGGTATCCCGTTTTGGATCCAACGTAATAAAGACAGGTGCCACCGCATCTTGTGTCGATTGCGGCAGTGACTTGAGCGCCGCCGATAATACCGCCAGCGAGGTGGGGCACACATCTGGGCAGTGTGTGTAACCAAAATAAACAATTCGGGGCCGAGGATCGGCTTCATTGAAAAGGTTGAAGGGTTGCCCATCTGATTGTAAGGCGCCAGCCTGTGCTTGCTGTTGCTTCACTTGATAACTGTCATAGTAAGCGCGTGCGCCTAACCCCAAACAAACCGCAAATAATGCCACTAGCCATGCTTTTTTGCTCATGGTCGCTCCATGGTCACTTTGATCGGAAATTGTGTTTGACCCTGATCCGGTACCGTAATGGTTCCTGCCCACGTCATGGTCTGCTCAGTACAGACTGGAAGCATCAAATCGCCGCGATAGTGCGTTTCGTCTATTTGATTCAGCACTAAGCGATATTCTCCCATGTTCATCTCAACACCTTTTAGCTTAACTAATAGGGTTTCGCTATTAAGAGGCTGTGATGTTGTGAAGGTCAGCGTGTTCGCGTGCATGGGGTGGACGGTCGGGTCCGATAAACTGGCTTGATAGCCTTGATAATGGCAGGTTTGTTGGTTTAATGAGCAATGGTTAAGAGAGGCCGTTGAGCCTCCCTCTATCCAATCGGCAAGAGTGTTTAGCCATGTCGGTGCGCTGAATGCGAGCGCAAATACTGCGACAATGCCTGCAATCGTCAGCAGGCGATGACCGCTACGTGAGTCGGTGAGAGAAGAGTCCATGATTTAGTCCTGACTGGGGGCAAAGCGCTCCAACAGCAATACCAACACAAAGCCCGCTATCATGGCAATCACTGCAAGGCCAACTTGTGCCGGATGTCCCACCACGGCCTCGTAGGCGCCGGGCAAGAGGTTATCTTGCACCAGAGGCACTTGTTCACCGGATGAGTTCGTGCGCCAAGTGAGGGTATGTTTCCAAGGCCAAATCTTACCCAAGGTACCTAACATCAGGCCGGTCAGAAACGCGAGGGTCAGCGCATAATAGCGGCGTAGCAGCCATGACAATAGGTGCGAAAACGTCAGTAAGCCGGTTATCGCGCCAACAGCGAATAATCCCAATAAGCCAAATTGCGCTTGATGAACTGCACTCAAAATAGGGCTGTACATGCCAAGTAAAAGCAAAATAAAGCTGCCGGAGATACCGGGCAGGATCATAGCGCATATGGCAATCGCGCCGGAGAGAAACACTGTCGCCGGGCTTGCGGTCAAATGAAGTGGGCTGGCGACGGTAATCCAATAAGCAAACCCAACCCCCAGCGCACCGGCGATAAGGGTTTTAACGGTGAACTTAGGCGTTGGTAATTGCTTGGCCATGTGAAAGGCCGAGGCAATGATAAGACCAAAGAAAAACGACCAAAGCGGAATGGGATGATGAGTGAGCATCCAACTGATCCCTTTTGCCAAACTGGCAATGCTGGTCAGAATGCCGGCTAGGAGTACACAAAGAAAGGTGCCGTTAACATGTTGCCAGACCGCTTTGAAACCTTCTTGGCGCCATAGTGTAAAAAGGCGCGGCGTGATACGCCGAATACTCTCAAGCAACTGCCTGTAGATACCGGTAATAAATGCGATCGTACCGCCAGAGACACCAGGAACCACATCCGCAGCGCCCATCGCCATGCCTTTGAGGTAAGTTGAGACCAGGTTCTTGATCATAATGCTATTCATCGATAAAAGCTGAGACGCGCATTATACCGACATTCACCCTGTGGGGTAGGGCAAAGTTAATCCGCAGGAGATGAGAGGGATAAAATGTGGTTTTTCTATCACTGGTTTAACAATTTGGCTATGATCCTTGAGTTATTTAAGAATTGCTAGGTTAAACATATGCTTGCTGTGCCACTTCCGTATATTGCGACTCTGATATTGGTAATGACGGCTATCGTCATCATACTTCGTCGTGACCAAAACTGGCACAAGCCTTTTACCTTCACCGTTTTTTGTGCGGTGATGACGTGTATTGTCGGATTACGTTGGACATTCGATGTAGCTGCTTTGCGATTTATACAAACCATTCTGGCAGCCTGTCTTCCCGTTGCTGCTTGGTATGGCTTTGTGGAACAACCCTCACGCAGAGGTCGCTTAATTTGGCATTTATGTGGTCCTGCTATGGTCATAGCCTGTGCGTTTTCTCCGTACTTAATTAGCTTTGGTGTTCTCGATGTGCTTTTAGCCACTTTATCGGCAGGGTATGGGGTGTGCTTACTTATACACTCATTGAGGCTCCCTCAAGCGGTTAGCTTCAATCGTGTGAGCTTGTTTTTGTTGTCAGAACGGACTGCGGGGAGTTTATTACTTTACTCAGCATTGATTGATGTTCTGATCGCATGGGACTTTTCTTTGGCATCAGGCGAGCATGCTCGGACCATTATTTCGGCGAGCTATTTATTACTGATCCCAGCTCTTGTCACGACGATGATTATCGCGAGCTACCAACTTCCAGCGAGCAAGGAACAGGTCAGTAAAAAGACCAAAGTAACTGAAAATGGTGCCGAGTCTGATGTTGTGGAAAGCTTCAAAGCACTCATGGATGCAGAAGCGCTATTCACTGATCCAGATTTGTCCCTTATTCGGCTTGCCCGTAAGTTAGGTGTACCATCGCGCTCTCTTTCTTCGGCTATTAATGCACATTACGGACAAAATATTTCCAGAGTAATCAATGAATATCGTATTGAATACGCGAAGAAACGACTCCTCTCAAGTGACGACACCATCATGGATATTTTATTGAGCGCTGGGTTTTATACGAAATCTAACTTTAATCGTGAATT
Source organism: Salinivibrio sp. PR5 (assembly GCF_001996085.1). Lineage (NCBI taxonomy): Bacteria > Pseudomonadati > Pseudomonadota > Gammaproteobacteria > Vibrionales > Vibrionaceae > Salinivibrio > Salinivibrio sp. PR5. The sequence goes on along the minus strand of NZ_MUFK01000008.1, from coordinate 77,824 downwards.
CTCACGTGTTGTAGGCCAAACACCGAGCGCATATAGAAAAGGAGCGGTGAACGAGAAGCAGCCCATAATAACGGGATAACTTCTCGTCTGTAGAGCTTAACCTGCTAAAAACTGCACAATATCATCGATTATTTGTTGGTGTAGGTTGCTTCTTTGTGCACCTCGTCCATCTTGGCAAATGATACCGTCCCCCTGCTTTTCGGCCTCAAGCAGCGCTACGGCATTGGGCTTACAGGCTTGTATAAAGCTGAAGTGGGTAGCGTTTTGATAGACTTTATAGCGGCTATGTGCGCGCCCGATATGTTTCGCTAAGTAGCCAGACTCCATAGCTTGTGGTAAGTCCCCAATATCGACACCTGCAGCCAAAATGAGAGTGGGCTGAGACACTGATGAGAGGCTGGTCGTTGAGAAACTTCGTGCTAACCCAAGGTCAAGGCTAACCACTCGTTTTATACGAGGATCACTAAGGTTATGAGATGCGGGTTCAGCGTCTTGTCGTGCGGACAATCCTAGCTCGTCCGCTAATCCACATGTTCTTGAATTCCGGTATCGCTCACAATCACGTTTGAACGCTGTTCTATCGAGTTGTGCGCCGATCAATTGCATCACTGTCCAACCACCTAATGAATGCCCGATCGCCGTGATATTCTGCTTATCTATTTTGTTGCGATAGCTAATTTTGCTTAATAAATGGTCGAGGAGATGTGACATATCGTTTGGGCGTTGCCACCACTGCGCAGCTTGAGAGGCGTTATGGTTAAACGTCGTGGTTCCGGGGTGGTTGATTGCCGCTACAATATAGCCTTTCTGGGCCAGTGAATAAGCTAACCAGCTTTGATTCCTCCAGTTACCTCGATAGCCGTGAGACAATATGACCAATGGTGCATTTTTCGTATCAATGGAGGCGTGTTGGATGACAGGCATGCCTATAAAAGCAGGGTTATCGCCGATTAATACTTTCGCTTCAGTTTCATCGGTTGGATACCACATAGCTCCTTTAAGGGGGCGCATAGCGTTTGCCTCAATATGCAAAGGTATAAACCCGACAGAGTTTGCCCGCGCAGGCTGTAGGAGGAGAGAGGACAAACAGAAAATGGTGAATAATACACGTTGGTAACACATCGCTTTTTCTCATGTTGATAAAAGCTAACAAGATGAGCGAAAGTCCGATGTGGTGCGACCTCGAACATGATCGAGGTCGTGTAAATCGGAGTGTTTAACCTTGCATACGAGCACGGCGTATCCAAATAGAACAAGATGGGGGAATGATACTGCACTCCCCCCAATGATAGTTAAGGTTGATGAGGTTTCTCGAATACGGCGACGGACCACGCGGGTACAGTGAGTTTGCCGTTGGTTACGTGAGCCGCCTGTTGGTTATAAGCGATCGAGCCGTTGCCCGCATTGGCTTGCAAGCTGTGAAGCTGATAGCCGGTGGCGTCGATGTTGGTAAAGTCATTGACCGCAGTGCCTGAGGCATTGATCGCGACGATAATCCCGTCACGCGTTGCATCAATCGAGCTGTCGTGCAGACTGCCACTGTTATCAAGCTGCATCACAATTAGCCCTGGGATCTGTGAGGTGCCGGTGTTGTGAAAGCTGACACGTTGGTTAATCACGCTGCCTTGGCCTAAGTGGAATAGCCCTGACGACGCACGCAGCGCCACCAGCTCACTAAAGTAACTGTCCATGTTGCTGATTGCCTGTGGTGTTGGTTTGGCCTCACTGTTGTGGTTGGCAATCACGGTTTCAATCATCGACCAGTTGTAGCCGTCTTTATCTTCACGCGGCAACCCTTTGTCCCACTGCGTGGTTTGTTGAGTAAAGTCGACGCGGTTATACCAATCGCCTGAGTCGTAGGAGTCACGCTGCATGGATTTTGAACGAAGCAGTTCGCTGCCCATGTGAACAAAAGGCACCCCTTGTCCCAGCAGTGCAGTGGAGAGTGACACGGCTTGGGCACGAACGCGTGTCGCGAGCGGCATGGCGTAAGGGAATTTGTATTGATTGTTATCCCACAAGGTTTGGTTGTCGTGCTTGGAGACATAGTTTTGAACCTCCCAAGCATCTTGCGCGTAGCCAGCCGGTTGACCGTTGTAATCGACCTCGTCACCGCGCACGACATCACCATTGGCAATTTGTAACTGAAAATCTTTTAAGTTACCCGCCATACCCAAACGAACTAGGTCGGCATTATGCAGGGCACCGGCTCTTTCCTCGCTGTTTTGCTGTTGCAAATCATTGGGGGCGACCCATTGACCATTACCAAAGCCTTGGTTTTTGCGCAGGTACTCGCCGCCATCGAACGGACCGCCGCCGCGAACCGCATCTCGAAGTCGGTCAGAGAATGAGCCAATACCGCTGCCTGCAAGGTTTGCTTGGGTGGCTTGGACAAACTGGCGATCGTTGGCGACTTCACCGAAGTTCCAACCTTCACCATAGAAATACACATCTGGGTTGATGGCGCGGGCAACGGCAAGTGTGTGCTCGATCTGGGCTAGCGGATGATGCCCCATCAAATCCCAACGGAAGGCATCGATTTTGTAATCTTTCACCCAAGTGGCAATCGAGTCATCAATCAGTTTGGCAAACATGCGATGCTCAGGCGCGGTGTTTGAGCAGCAAGTGGATTGCTCAACGTCCCCAGTGACGGGGTTAAGGCGCTGATAATACCAAGGCACGACTTTATCCAGCACAGAATAGGGCCCTAAGCCTGCTTGGTGGGTGTGGTTGTAGACCACGTCCATCACTACATTCATGCCGATATCTTGTTTGATGGCCATGATCATTTTACGAAACTCGAGGATTCGCGCGGTGCCTTCAGGCTCGGTCGCATAACTGCCTTCGGGCACGGTGTAATGGAAAGGATCGTAACCCCAGTTAAAGCTGTCATATTGACGCATGGCCGCCATCACCGTTTGCACATAGGGAGTGTCAGCGCTGTCTTGGGTGGCTAAATCCGTCAAGGCCGCTTGGATGGTTTGGTTGTTGTCGCACTCACTCGCCAGCCTTGGCGTCTCTTTCAGCGAAGGTGCTTTGTCACATAGCGTGGAGAAACGGTCGGTTAAATCGATACGCTGCGCCGTGTCTTCGTTGATGGAGGCAATGTCAAACACGGGGAGCAGGTGCAAGTGAGTAACCCCAGATTGCGCGAGCGCGGTTAAGTGTTTGACCGGATCAGTGGTGTTTTGGGTAAAAGCAAGGTACTTACCGCGCAGATTTTGGGGAGTGGATTGATCGAGCGCGGAAAAATCACGCACGTGCGCCTCATAAATCACGCTGTTGGCAGGGTTTTGCTGCGAGTGAGGCGCACTCAGCGTATCCCAGCCACTGGGTTTAAGCGCGGGCGCATTCAGATCGACCACCTGTGAATAGCTGGAGTTGGTCGACAAGCTATGTGAGTAAGGATCCGTAACTTCGAGACGTTCGACACTGTGTGTGGCAGGGTGATAGACCGACAGTTGATAACGGTAATAGTCGCCATGATTCAGCGCCGTGGTGGCAACATGCCAGCTTCCTGACTCGGCGTCGAAGTCCATTTTAATGGGCGTTAGGCGCTGTTTGGGCGCGTTTTGTTCGCTCGCCGATTGATAGGGCACCAGCGAAACTTGCTGTGCGGTAGGGGCCCAAAGACGAAATTCAGTGTGTCCAGCGTCAGGGATGGCACCAAAGTTAAGTTTTTCGGCGTGTTCGGCGTACAAGGCATCGAGCGCGCGGGCCGGTTGCACATCGGTTGCGGTTAATACGGTATCACCGTCTTTGGCGATAGCGAGAAGCTGCCCTTTAAGCCATTGCTTCAGCGCAATATCAGCGTCAACAAAGTCAAAATCGAACCCTTTGACGTTACCTTGCAAATGGGGAAACGATGTCTGCCAATGATCGCTAGTCGCAAGGGTAGATTCGACACTCGCGGTGGCGTTTTCCACCTGTTGTGTGTCCGGGTTATAGCGCATCGTGCCATCCGCGGAGTAATACAAGGTGAGTGAGGTGGCGTTGGTTTGATGAGTGAGCAGGGTATCGGCGTCAGCAAATAGCACACTAGCATCGCTAGTGCCCGCATCACGAACACTGGCGGTTGGATTTGTATCGACCTTAGGATTATCGTCATTTAACGGACAGCCTGTTAATACAATCGCCGAGGCAATCGTAAAAGGCAGTGCAAGAGGATGTTTGTTTAACGGATGATTCATCAGGTTGACCTTTACGTTTTGTAGGGAGGCCAAGCTTACTGAAAGGTGAACTGTACCAACTGTGATCGCGTTATAAATCAACTGATGAATAAGAAAATATTTCAATAATTCAATAACGTATCACGAAAGGTAGGCGGAGAATAATCAGCGTCTACGCCCTTAGCGAACAGCCAAAGGCGTAGGCTTCACCCGTTAACTTCCCATCAGTTGCAGTAGATTTTCTGCGGTGACAATCGCTTCTTTGCGGTTTGCAATATTCAGCTTTTGGTAAAGGTTACGGATATGGGTTTTGATGGTGGTGCCAGCGACATCGAGCTCTTGGGCAATTTGTTCATTGCTCAAGCCCGAATAAATGAGCCCAAGGACTTGCCACTCGCGTTGCGTAAGCGAGCTGGTGCGTACCAACTCGGGGACGTTGGGGTGTTTCACCAATTTTTCGACGAAATCCTCATCAAAGTGAACGGCGCGGCTGCGCTGATGACTGGCAATTTCTTTCAGCAGCTGCTGAGCGCGATGGCGCTCTAATGCCCCGAGCGCTTGCTGTTGAAGCAATTGGTGCAGTAAGGGCGCAATAGCCTCGCCTTCGATTAAGAAGTTACCCACCATGCCGGTCTGGTTGGTTAGCGTAAGCGCCTCTTGCAGTAAGGTTTTCGCATATTCTTCTTCCTGCTCTCGGCTGGCGAGTACGGCTTCCACAATCAGGTTGCGGTTTTTATCCGTAACTAGGCATGCGCGGTCGGCTTCTTTACGTAAGAAGGCCAACGCCTCGCGGGCTTTGTCATGATGTCCCAGTTGTAAGTACGCACGGGCAATATTTCGCCATTGCAGTTGGCAAAAATGGTTGCAGGCAGTGTCGGGACGCACGGCTTGATGGAGCCATTCATCGATATTGGTGAGCTCATGTTTGGCTTGCCAGTATAAGAGCAGTGACAGCGAGGCATTGGCGGTCCAGTCCACGTGGTAAACCGATTCACGAAGCAGATGTTCGATATGGTCGATGTACTTTGACGCTTTATCGAGCTCACCACGGCTAATCGCGACGCGAGCCAGCATGGAATAACTGTGCAAGTGTTTGCTCGGCGGCTGCGTTTCCAGCACGCGAAGTCCTTTATGCGCACAGACTTCGGCCTCATCCAATCGATGCCAGCACCACAGAATTTGTGCCCGTAAGCGCAGCGCAAATTCATGCAAAGGGACTTGGTGGAGCTGCTGATCTTCAATCAACTTATCGGCGCTATCCAACAATTCGAATGCCGCTTGCACGTAGCCTTGTGCGAGCAAAATTTCGCTTTGTTGTAAAATCGCCCATAACGCTTGGTGGTACACTTGATGCTGGCGCGCGAGCTTCTCGGTTTGTTGCATCATTGACAGGGCGCGATCAAGCTGCCCAACCACGTGATTTACTTCCCCCACAACGGATGTGGCGACAATGCGACCACGATAGTTCGCGCTGTCAAGTTGGCTAAGTGCCAGCTCGGCCAGCGCCATCGCTTGGTCAGGGTCATTGCGATTGATGGCAACTTGGGCCAGTAACGCGTTGGCATTTCCCTGATAATCAATATCAAGCGTGATATTACGTTCTTGGTAGGCTTGCTCTGCTTCTGCGAGAAGTTCGCCGACTTCATGATATCTGTGTTGACTCTGCGCTAACCACGCGCGTAGCAGACCTAAGTTAGGGTAGGTGAATAGCAACTGATTGCTGATTTGGCCGATAGCCGCTTCGAGGGTCGAGAGCTCACCACGATTAAACATACGCCAACCGTGCTGATTGAGGATATCGGCCATCAAGGTATCGTCTTCGGCGTAGCGGGCGTGGCGCAATGCTTGATGAGGTGTATTCAGCTTTAGCCAAGCCAATGCTGCCTGCCGGTTTAAGTGTTGTTGCTGTTGAGGGATCCGTGCTTGACGCTCATGGGCGAGAAACTCTGCGAATAAATGGTGGAAGCGGAACCAGTTATTGTCTCCTTCCAACGGATAGATGAATAAGCCGTAGCGGTTGAGCGATTCGAGCATGCCGAGCGCGTCTTCGCGCTCGGTAAGCGCAAAGACCAGCTCGTCATTAAACATTTCCAGTACGGAAACTTGCATTAAAAACTGACGGGTTTCACTGTCCAGCAGATCAAACACTTCTTCGACTAAATAATCCCACAGGTGGGCATGGTTAAAACTGGCGCATGAGGCGGCACTTTGCATCAGGGTCCGTTTTTGATGCTGAGCCTGAATCGCAATTAATTGTAGGGCGGATGGCCAGCCTTCGACGTAGGCACAGAGGGTGCTCGCGGTGGTTTCGTCGACACCATCGGCGACACGTTGATTAAAAAAGCGGGTGGTCTCTTCATTATCGAACGCAAGCAGTTCATTGCCGATCTCGATCATTAGGTCGCGAACCCGCAAATTTGCTGTCCCTAGCGGCGGATTCGCGCGCGAGGTCACCACCAAAGTCAGGCTATCGGGCATGTGCTTAATAAAAAAGCGCATTGCTTCATGGATGTCTTCATTGTCGATCAATTGGTAGTCATCCAATACCAGATAACAGGTGGACTGTAACCCAGCCAGCTCAGCGAAAACATCGGAGAGCAGCGCACGCAGGGATGAAAATTGACGCTTTTCTGCCAGTTTAACGGTATTGGGGCACCCATCATGGGTCGCTTTATTTAATGCTTGCAACAAGTAGTTGATAAAGCGGAAGCTGTCGTTGTCGCTGTCATCAATGCTGAACCAGCCGACATGGGTTTGATCGGAGAGCCATTGCGCGGCCATGGTGGTTTTGCCGTAACCTGCCGGCGAGCGGAACAATACCAATTTGTAATGCGGCGCTTGTTGGAGGATATCCAATACGCGCGGGCGCAAGATGGCATTGTAGAGACGGCCGGGACGGGTAAGTTTTGACGGGATCCACATAGCGAGAAGGTCCTTTACAGCGAGTGCGGCTTTGCCGCGTTTATCCTTGTACGCAAGTGTATGTAACTGGTCTGTCACAAACTATGATCCAGCGCTGATAATGGTGCAGTTGCTCTATTTTGGTGCAGCTACGCCTTTCAATTGTGATTAAAGTCACTAATTTTATTGGTTCGGATACAGTATATGGAAGGCGTTACACGCCAGAGACGATGAATGCCCCCACAATTTGCGTTAGCGCACAAAATTAACAAAAGGGATTGTTCTTTTTTCACAGCCGTATTTTGGTCAGTGTTCCCTCAAATTGTGATTTTTATCACCTCAATGTCACGAAATTCCTCCATTGATGAGAGCGAGCTCACTCACAGCTTGTGATATGGCTCTCTACGCCCTGACAACTCCTCCTTTCCTCCTCCTGTCTCGGGAGGATGTTTGCATCGACAGGCTTGGGCAGGATGACTGTCATCGAGATTTTCTTCCATTACGAGAGCGATGACATGACGCCTAAACAGCAACACGTATTTGATAAAAGCGCTTTTAAAGCCAGTATGACCCAGCATTTGACGCAGCTTGGTCGCACCCCCGAAACCGCTGAGATGCGCGATTGGTATCTCGCCTTAGGCCGCGCGCTGGCCGAACACACTACCAGTGACTTGGTTGCAACAGAAAACGATTTAGCCATCAAACAAGCGAAGAGTGTGAACTACTTATCCTTGGAGTTTTTGATTGGCCGCTTAACGGGCAACAACCTGATCAGCATGGGGCTTTACGATGAAATTGCGGCTGTGGTCAGCGAGTTTGGGTTTGGCCTGACCGATTTGCTTGAGCAAGAGCGTGATCCTTCGCTGGGTAATGGTGGTTTGGGCCGCTTGGCCGCGTGTTTTATGGACTCGCTCGCAGCCCAACAGTATCCAGCGGTCGGCTATGGCTTGCACTATGAATATGGTCTGTTCCGTCAATCCTTCAAAGATGGCGCCCAACAAGAAGCACCGGATGCATGGCGTGAGCCAGAAGGCTATCCGTGGGAAGTCGTTCGTCCTGACCTTGCCCAAACGGTTGGCTTTTATGGCCATGTGGCGGTGATTGAAGAAAACGGTCATACACGCCGCGAATGGGTCCCTAGCCTCCATATTCAAGCGATGCCTTGGGATCTGCCTATCGTGGGCTATCAAAGCAATACGGTCTATCCACTTCGCTTATGGGAAGGTCGAGCACTGACGCCATTTGCGCTTGATGCCTTCAATGATGGTGACTATACCCGTGCGCAACAAGCCGCAATTGATGCAGGCAACCTGACCAAAGTGCTTTACCCGAACGATAATCATGATGCGGGTAAAACGTTGCGTTTGATGCAGCAATACTTCCACAGTGCGGCCTCTGTTGGGGATATTCTTCGTCGCCATTTAGATGCTGGCCACCCACTGGCTGCCCTTCCAGATTATGAAACCATTCAGTTGAATGATACTCACCCGACTATCGCCATTCCTGAGCTGATGCGAGTGCTGTTGGATGAGCACCACTTGAGCTGGGATGACGCTTGGTCTATCTCCAGCCAGACGTTTGCTTACACCAACCATACCTTGCTTCCAGAAGCGCTGGAGACGTGGAGCGAGTCGTTAATGGCGAACTTGCTGCCGCGTCATATGGAAATCATTTTTGAAATCAACCACCGCTTCTTGCAAGACGTTGCCGCGAAATGGCCGGGCGATGTCCGCAAACAGCAAGTGCTGTCTGTGATTGACGATCAGGGCGAGCGTATGGTGCGCATGGCCAACCTCTGTGTGATTGGCTCGTACGCAGTTAATGGCGTGGCGGCGTTGCACTCTGAGTTGGTAAAACGCGATCTCTTCCCTGAGTTTGATGCGCTTTATCCGGGCCGTATCCAAAACGTGACCAACGGGATCACGCCACGTCGTTGGTTGAAGTTCTGTAACCCGGATCTTTCCGCGCTGATCAGTGAAAAAATTGGTGATCAATGGCCAGCTCATCTCGAGCAACTGGAGCAAATTGCCCAGTATGCTGATGACAAAGCGTTCCAAAAAGCCTTTATGGCAGTGAAAAAGCGCAATAAGCAGCGTCTTGCTGATTGGGTAAAAACCCATCTAGACATCACGCTAAACACTGACGCTATCTTTGATGTCCAAATCAAACGTCTTCATGAGTACAAGCGTCAACATCTGAACTTGTTGCATGTGATTTCGCTGTATCACCGCCTGATCCACGAGCCGAATTTCGATATGACGCCTCGTGTGGTGTTCTTTGCTGCTAAAGCCGCGCCGGGCTATGCGCTCGCCAAATCGATCATTTTTGCGATTAATAAGGTGGCAGAGACGATCAATAACGATCCACGAGTCGGTGACAAGCTTAAAGTGGTCTTTATCCCTGACTACCGAGTCAGCATGGCTGAAATCATTATTCCTGCCGCCGATGTGTCCGAACAAATTTCGATGGCCGGCAAAGAAGCGTCGGGCACGGGCAACATGAAGATGGCGCTTAACGGTGCATTGACCATCGGCACCATGGATGGCGCAAACGTGGAAATTCGCGAAGAAGTGGGTGATGACAATATCTATATCTTCGGCCTCGACGTGGAAGGCGTGAATGCATTGCGTGAGAAAGGCTATCACCCTGATCACGAATACCATCAGCAGCCGCTGCTAAAAGCGTCGCTTGATAGTCTGTTGGATGACACCTTCACGCCCGGACACCCAGGATTACTCCGTCCGGTATTCGATAGTGTGATGGCCAGTGGCGACCCGTACTTGTGTTTGGCGGATTTTGCCGACTATGTGCGTGCCCATAATCAAATTGATAGCGATTATCGTGACCCAACGCTGTGGGCACACAAAGCAATTTTGAACACTGCGCTGGTGGGTAAATTTAGCTCTGACCGCTCAATTCGAGACTATGTCACTAACATTTGGCAACTGAAAGCGGTAAAACGCTAAGCCTTTGATACCAAGCTGACATGCTAAATGGGTGGCACGGCATAGGGTGCCACCCACAATAACAATAACTGCAATGGCCGATAAAAGAAGGGGGCGGACCCCTCGGAGAATGCGATGAAACAACCTGCACTTAAAACAGTCGCACAAATGGCAAATTTAGCCGACCGCTACATCAGTGCCTGGGGCACTGAAGCCTCTGTGCCTGACAGCACCTTATACGATTTGTTGACGTCACTTGGCTATGACACCCGTAACGATGAAACGCTACTGGCCTCAGCAGAGAAAAAACACAAAGAAGGCGTCTTGTCGCCAGTTCAAGTCATTCGCGACGATGAACCCCTTGAGGTTGCGTTGCACTTAGGCACTAGTGCCAGAGAGAGTGACTTTAGCTGGCGCATCGATACCGAGCAAGGTGAGTGCTTTGAAGGCTATCTACAATCCCAAATTGTGCGTGATGAACGTCGTGAAGGCGGGCCTCTAGTCTTTAATTTGCCCTGCACCTTGCCTTGGGGATACCACCGTTTATCGGTAATGAGAAAACGCCGCAAAACCCCCTATGAAATGACGTTAATTGTGGCACCCGCGCGTTGCTACATGCAGCCTGAACTCGACCAACACAAAAAAATGTGGGGACCGAGTATTCAACTTTATACGCTGCGTACCCCGCATAACTGGGGGATTGGTGATTTTGGCGATCTGAAGCAGTTGGTCAGTGATCTGGCATCGCGTGGCGCAGATTTTGTGGGACTTAACCCCATTCATGCGCTGTTTCCTGCCAATCCAGAAGCAGCCAGCCCCTATAGCCCGTCGTCACGTCGTTGGTTGAACTTACTCTATATCGATGTCAGTGCCGTGTCGGAGTTTGCATTAAGTGCCAAGGCTCAGCAGTTGGTGGGCAGTGCTGACTTTCAGCGTCGTTTGCAGGCCGTGCGCGAAACGCATTGGGTCGATTATAGCGGAGTGGCGGCACTGAAGATGGCCGTTTTACCCTTGCTTTTCGAGGAGTTTAAACAGCGACACCTGACCCAAGACACAGCCCGCGGCCGTGCCTTTCTCGACTTTGTTGAGCAAGGCGGCGAGAGCTTGAAGCAACAAGCGACCTTTGATGCATTGCATCAGCATTTGCGCGCGGATGATGACAGTATTTGGGGCTGGCCAGTCTTCCCGGAAAAATATCGACGCTACGAAAGTGCGGCGACCCAGGCTTTTGTTGAGCAACACCAAGACAGTGTCCACTTGTATATGTATTTACAATGGATTGCACAAGGGCAGATTGAAGAAGCACAGCGTCTGGCTGAAGAAAAAGGCATGGCGATGGGTTTGTATCGCGATTTGGCGGTTGGGGTGTCTGATGCGGGCAGCGAAACGTGGTCCGATCATTCGCCATTGGTGCTGGATGCGAGTATCGGTGCGCCACCGGATGTGCTGGGGCCATTAGGTCAAAACTGGGGACTGCCGCCGTTTGACCCACATGCGTTGAAAGAAACCAGCTATGAAGCATTTATCGAGCTGCTACGTGCAAACATGCAACACTGCGGCGCACTGCGCATCGATCATGTGTTGGGTTTGCTTCGTTTGTGGTGGATTCCGAAAGAGAAGAATGCCACTGAAGGCGCGTACCTTTATTATCCCGTTAAAGACATGCTGGCGATTTTGGCACTCGAGTCGCACCGTCATCAATGCAGTGTGATTGGTGAAGATCTTGGGACGGTTCCCGATGAGATTGTCGATTTACTGCGTGATGCGGGGGTGCATTCTTACAAGGTCTTTTTCTTTGAAACCTCGAAAGACGATGGTGGCTTTATTTCCCCTGCCCATTATGCGGAGCAAGCAATGGCTACCTTGTGTACCCATGATATGCCAACCATCCGAGGTTTTTGGCATTGCGACGATTTGAAAATGGGACAAGAGTTGGGGCTTTATCCGGACGAGTCACAGTTGCAAGCCTTGTTTGATGGCCGTTTAAAAGCCAAACAAGGCATTCTCGACAGTGTGCGTTGGCATGGCATGTTGCCCGAAGGGGTCGGTGACGATGCGCGTTACGTGCCAATGGATGGTTATCTGAGCCGAGCGTTGCAGCTGCATGTAGCGGCAGGACAGTCTGCGTTGTTGAGTGTGCAACTGGAAGATTGGTTAGAAATGGACAAGCCAGTCAATATTCCGGGGACGGTCGATGAATATCCTAACTGGCGTCGTAAGCTTTCGGTGAACCTTGATGCCTTATTTAGCAAAGAGGAAGTGAACCAACTGGCGCGTGATTTAACCCGCGTTCGACAGCACGCCAGCCGTCAGTCGGTCGAATGATTCACGATCTATAACCACGATGCCACGTTTTAACGCTCTATCCTCGGTGACAGCCAACACCTCAGGGGTAGGGCGTTTTTTGATAAGGAGACAACCGTGCCAGACACCATCAATCCTAAGCCGCATGGCGCCATCGCTGCGGACGACTATGCGCTTAATGCTGCGCATCTATCCGACCCTCATCAGGCCTATCATCAGATGGGGGCCAAGCTAATGACACTTCCGGTTAACGGTACGCCCATCAAAGGCGTCCGTTTTCTGGTTTATGCCCCAAACGCGCGCTCTGTCAGTGTCATTGGTGATTGGAACCATTGGCAGTCAGAGGTTGATCCACTGACGCGACTCGATGACGGCTACTGGGTCGGCTTTGTGCCTAGCTTGGGTGCGGATTGTCGCTACAAGTACGCGCTCACCGGGCCCGATGGGCATTCACTGCCTCACAAGGCGGATCCGTTCGGTGCTTATGCAGAGCAATACCCTTCGTTTGCGTCGTTAACCTACGACCATCACGCTTACCAATGGCAAGATGAAGCTTGGCAGACGCGGCCTGTCACTGCTAAGCATCAACAAGCCTTATCTTTCTATGAGTTACACATCGGCTCTTGGCAGCATGATGACACTGGAAACCCGCTGGGCTATCGTGACTTGGCAGCGCGATTGGTGCCTTATTTGGTCGAGATGGGGTATACCCATGTCGAGTTGATGCCGGTCAGCGAGCATCCATTTTATGGCTCTTGGGGCTATCAACCGGTTGGTCTGTTTGCACCGACAAGTCGTTATGGCTCGCCGGATGACTTTAAGTATTTTGTTGATCAGTGCCACCAAGCAGGGATTGGTGTGATCTTGGATTGGGTGCCCGGGCATTTTCCGAGCGACGATCATGGCTTAGCCTATTTCGACGGCACGCCGCTTTATCATGACCCCGATCCGCGCCGTGGGTGGCATAACGATTGGCAATGCCATATCTATGACATGGGTAAAGAACATGTCCGTCGTTTTCTGGTCAGCAACGCGTTGTATTGGCTGGATTATTTCCATATTGATGGGTTACGCGTCGATGCGGTGGCGTCGATGCTTTACCTCGATTACTCGCGTTCTCACGATCAATGGCTACCGAACCCCGATGGGGGGCGCGAAAACTATGATGCGATTGCGACCTTGAAATGGGTGAATGAAGCCATTTACCAACGCTTCCCTAATGCGATGACGATTGCCGAAGAGTCTACCGCTTTTCCCGGTGTGTCTGCGCCTACCTACTTAGGCGGACTGGGGTTTGGTTTTAAGTGGAACATGGGCTGGATGCATGACAGCTTGAGCTATATTCGCGAAGAAACCATCCATCGCCAATATCATCACGACACGCTGACCTTTCCGTTGGTATACGCCTTCAGTGAAAACTATGTACTCTCGCTTTCGCATGACGAAGTGGTGTACGGCAAAGGCGCTTTACTCAACAAAATGCCGGGAGATGAGTGGCAGCAAACGGCAAATTTACGCGCATATTTGGGGTACATGTACGGTCAGCCCGGGAAAAAGCTCAACTTTATGGGCTCGGAAATTGGTCAAACCGCTGAGTGGGATCATGATGGTCAACTGGAGTGGCACTGGTTGGAATATCCACGTCATCAGGGTGTTCAGTCGCTGGTGAAGGCCCTCAATCACTTGTATACCTCAACGCCTGCGCTTTATCGTCTCGATTGCGATCCGGCTGGATTTGAGTGGCGCTTACAAGATGCCCATGCGTTGAGCGTGATTGCCCATGAGCGGATCAGCGATGATGGGGAGCGTGTGCTGGTGGTCAGTAACTTTACACCGGTACCGCGTGACTCGTTTATCTTGGGGATGCCCCATGCCGGACATTATTCTCTACTGCTGAATACCGATGATGCGGCATTCTGGGGGAGCGGGTATCCATTGCCCGCGGAGATCGATACGCAAAACACTGCAGCTCACGGACAAGCACAATCGTTATCACTGACGTTACCGCCATTAGCGACCGTGTTCTATCGGTGGGAAGGGTGATAGATCGTCTGTCTCGGTAATTAATTGATCTAAAGCTAAAGCGCCCTGAGAGGCGCTTTTTTTGAGCCTGCTGAGCGCGCTTGTCAATCGCGATTGTTTTCCTGTCGCAAGGAGAGGGGCTTTGGCAGTCAGCGGGATCAAAAAGGCCGCTAACAGAGCGGCCTTTGGTGAGGAGGATGTGATTAGGCGACTTGCTCCGCCTCGTCGTCAAAAATTACCCCGTTTTCACGGTGCAGGCGTTTACAGGCACGGCCATCGCTGTGGAACAAATGGCAACGGTGGGCAGGAATACCAATCGCGTATTTGTCTCCGGCTTCGATTTCAACCGTATCCAGCTGACGGTAAATGACATCGGCATCGGCACTGTCGAGGCTAATATAAATTTGTGTCTCGTTACCGAGCTTCTCGACGATAGTGGCTTCGCCTTGAATCACAGCATCACCATCTTTCGCCGCCAGCAAATGCTCTGGACGAATGCCGAGTGACATGCGATCGCCTCGTGTCACTGTGGTGCCATCGACGGGGATCCAGAATGAGGTGCCATTGCTCATTTGCACTTTAACGCGTTCGGCTTCGACATCATCAATAAACACGCTCATAAAATTCATTTTAGGTGAGCCGATAAAGCCAGCGACAAAGCGGTTTTTAGGATAATGGTAGAGCTCGAGTGGTCGGCCAACTTGTGCGACTCGCCCTTCATCCAAGACCACGATTTTATCGGCCATGGTCATGGCTTCGATTTGATCGTGGGTGACATAAATCATGGTACAGCCCAGTTGACGCTGGAGCTTGGTGATTTGCGCGCGCATTTGTACCCGCAATGCGGCATCGAGGTTAGAAAGCGGTTCATCCAACAAGAACACTTTCGGTTGTGAAACCAGAGTACGGCCGATAGCCACGCGCTGACGTTGTCCACCCGACAGTGATTTCGGTTGTCTATCCAGCAAGTGACCAAGCTGAAGGATCTCTGCCGCGTGATGGACGCGTTGGTCTATTTCTGCTTTGTTGGCTTTGGCTAATTTCAGACCGAATGACATATTGTCATACAGGTTAAGATGCGGATATAACGCGTAAGATTGGAAGACCATCCCCACCCCGCGCTTGGATGGCTCAACATCATTAATCCGTTGGTCATCGATATATAAATCACCTGAGGTAATATCCTCTAAGCCTGCAACGCAGCGCAGTAATGTGGATTTACCGCAACCGGAAGGTCCGACAAAGACGACAAACTCACCGTCTTTAATCTCTAGGTCAACGTTCTTAGAAATCATTACATCGTCGTCATACGCTTTACAAACGTTTTTAAACGTGACACTTGCCATGTCGCTCGCCCTCAATCGCTTTTCATTAATTCGGCTTAATACGCATTATAGGTGTTTGCGTTATTTCATCGCACGTCACTTAAGACCTAAATAACCGTTAACCTATTTGTTGAACAGATAACGGGTTAAAGCTTAAGCATATCGTGTGATTGCTCACCAATGCTTTTTTGATGGTATTCAGTTTGGGCGAATCACGGCAGTCATACATCCTCCTAAGCAGAATTATTACAGGGGGAGTAGACGGGGAGGAGGATGAACTCCTCCCCAAATTAATTTGAGGGCGTACGTCACAAAATTCTCAGCCAATTAGTTGAACTTGATCACGTTAGGTTTATTTTTGTGAGCCGCATCATTGGCGGCGAGCGATATGGATCACGAATTCGCTCGCAGTGGCGTAGGGCGTAGAGGACGGGATGATGAGGAATCGCGGTGAATTAACCATGATAGACCGTGAAATACAGCTCATCCGCCAAGGAATCGTGCTACACCTCAGTAGAAGAAGGATAGAAAGATGAAGAAATCACTCAGTGCTGTTGCCCTCGGTACCCTTATTGCTCTCGGCTCATTTGGGGCACAGGCGAGTATCGAAGAAGGCCAGCTCACTATTTGGATTAACGGTGACAAAGGCTATAACGGACTTGCTGAAGTTGGAAAACGTTTTGAACAAGACACGGGTATTCCGGTAACTGTGGCTCACCCTGATGGCTTGCAAGATAAATTCCCACAAACAGCGTCAACCGGCGATGGTCCAGACATCGTGTTTTGGGCGCATGACCGTTTCGGTGGCTATGCCGAGTCGGGCCTATTGGCTGAAATTAAACCCTCTGCGCGTTTGAAAGACGGGATGGTTGATTTTGCATGGGACGCGGTGAAATACAAAGGCAAGTACGTGGGTTACCCCATTGCCGTGGAATCTCTATCACTGATTTACAACAAAGATTTGGTTCCTACACCGCCTAAAACCTGGGAAGAAGTGGCGAAGCTGAACAGTAAGCTCAGTGAGCAAGGTAAAACCGCTATCATGTGGAACCTGAAAGAACCTTACTTCACTTGGCCATTGATGGCGGCTGATGGTGGGTATGCCTTTAAACAAACGGCCACAGGTTATGATGTCAAAGATGTTGGCATTAATAAGCAAGGTGTTCACGACGCACTGGGCTTTATTAAGCACATGGTAAAAGACGGCGTGATTTCGTCTGATATGGATTATTCCGTTTCTGAATCGTCGTTCAACCAAGGTGATACGGCAATGACCATCAATGGCCCATGGTCGTGGGGTAATATCGAGAAATCCGGTATTAACTATGGCGTGACAACACTACCAACCTTCCAAGGCGAAGCGTCTAAGCCGTTCGTTGGTGTGCTCAGCGCCGGCATTAGCACCGCATCACCGAATAAAGACCTCGCGGTTGAGTTCCTCGAAAACTATGTGCTGACCAATGACGGCCTATCTACTATCAATGCCGATAAACCCTTAGGGGCGGTTGCGCTGAATTCTTATCAAGCTGAATTGGCGAAAGACAGCCGTATTGCAGCGACGATGGAGAATGCGAAGCATGGTGAGGTGATGCCGAACATTCCGCAAATGACCGCATTTTGGGGCGCTGCGAAAAACGCCGTTGTTAATGTGGTTGGCGATCGTCAATCCATCGACGATGCGCTTAACGATGCAGAAAAACAAATGCTGAAATAAGCTCTATCTGCGGGGAGGGCAGCCTCCCCGCACAGTTCCCGAACAATGTGAGTAGCGTTCCTTATGCAGTCAGTTCAAGGTTCTCCAGCTATGACAACGTCAGGCTCTTTCTTGCCAAGTAGCTCAAAAGCGTTCATTAAATGGGCGTTGTTGGCGACTGTGGCGATCATCAATGGTTACGCCACCATACTTATGTATTCGCGTGGTGAAACTGCGTTTGCAATGCTAACTGTGGTGCTAACCGCGCTAGCGTTATACATTTTTGGTAATAAGAAGATGTATGCTCAGCGATATATCTATCCGGGTATTGCTGGGATGATCCTCTTTATCATTTTCCCCTTGGTGTATACCGTGGGCCTCTCCCTTACCAACTATAGTGCTAAAAATCAGCTGTCTTTCGAGCGCGCGCAATCGGTATTACTTGAGCGTACTTTTCAAAGTGGGCAGAGCTATCCGTTTGCTTTGTATCAAACTCCATCAGGTACCCGTTTAGTGATTGATAAAGCGGGTGAGCGTTTTGCGACCGCGCCGTTTGATATGGCGTCGATGTCGAACGAAACGTTAGCGCTTTCGCCGGTAGAAAGTCTGTCGGGTGAAAAAGCGACGCTACGCGATGTGATCAAAAACCGCGATACCTTGAGTCAGGTGGATGTTCAGTTCCCGAATGGCGATACCATTCGGATGAGTGGGCTGCGTAAGTTTGCTGCAGAACAACCGCTGTATACTTTACAAGATGATAGCCGCACACTGATTAACAATAAAACTGGCGATACGTTGAAGCCAAATGATGAAATTGGTTTTTATCAACCGATTGATGAGGCCGGTCAGTTTATCGGTGATACGGTGGCACCGGGTTACGTGGTGCAAATTGGTACGGACAACTTCGAGCGTGTTTGGACCGATGACGGGATAAAAGAACCGTTTATTGGAATCTTCATTTGGACGATTGTATTCTCGCTATTAACGGTGGTGTTTACGTTAATTATTGGGCTTATTCTCGCCAATGTCGTTCAGTGGGAAGAATTAAAAGGCCGTGCAATTTACCGCGTGTTATTAATTCTACCTTATGCGGTGCCTGCATTTATTTCTATTCTTATTTTCCGAGGGTTATTCAACCAAAGTTTTGGTGAGATAAATATGGTGCTTGAAGCCTTATTTGGCATCAGTCCCAATTGGTTTGATGACCCGTTCCTCGCACGTGTGATGGTAGTGTTGGTGAATACCTGGCTAGGTTTCCCTTACATGATGATCTTGTGTATGGGTTTATTAAAAGCCATACCGGATGATCTTTATGAAGCTTCCGCTATCGATGGCGCTAACTTTATTCAAAACTTTACACGGATTACCTTGCCGCTGATGATCAAGCCTCTAATGCCGTTGCTCATCGCCAGTTTTGCCTTCAACTTCAATAACTTCGTAATGATTATGCTGTTGACAGAAGGTGGTCCGAACATGATTGGTACTACCGAGCCGGCGGGTTATACCGACTTGCTGGTCAGCTATACCTATCGGATTGCATTCGAAGGTGGCGGTGGCCAAGACTTCGGTCTCGCCAGTGCAGTCGCAACATTGATCTTCTTGCTGGTGGGTGCGCTCGCCTTGATTAATCTGCGTCTCACCAAAGTGACAGAAAGCTAAGGAGTATCTCATGGCTATGGTTCAAGGAAAATCATTAAAGTATCGAGTGTGGGCGACGCATATAGGTCTGTGCTGCTTCCTCTCGCTGATTATCTTCCCCTTGTTGATGATCATCGCAATTTCGTTCCGAGAAGGTAACTTTGCGACCGGGAGCTTGATTCCCGACAACCCTTCTCTTGAGCATTGGAAGCTGGCACTCGGCTTCCCTGTCACTAATCCTGATGGCTCGGTGACACCACCGCCATTTCCGGTTCTACTATGGCTGTGGAATTCGGTGAAAGTCGCCGGCGTGACGTCACTTTTGATTGTGGCGTTATCAACGACGTCAGCCTATGCCTTTGCCCGGATGCGTTTTAAAGGCAAGGAAACCATTTTGAAAGCGATGATGATTTTTCAAATGTTTCCTGCAGTACTGGCGTTGGTGGCGATTTACGCACTCTTCGACAAGTTGGGTAACTACATTCCGTTTTTAGGGCTCAATACCCACGGCGGTTTGATCTTTGCGTATCTCGGCGGTATTGCCCTGCATGTGTGGACCATCAAAGGTTATTTTGAAAGCATTGATGGCTCTTTGGAGGAAGCGGCTGCATTGGATGGTGCGACGCCATGGCAAGCGTTCCGTATGGTATTGCTGCCATTGTCAGTGCCGATTCTTGCCGTGGTCTTCATCTTGTCGTTTATCTTCGCGGTAGGTGAAGTGCCAGTTGCTTCTTTGCTGTTGTCTGACGTGGATTCATATACGCTCGCCGTTGGCATGCAACAGTATTTGTATCCACAAAACTATTTATGGGGCGATTTCGCCGCGGCAGCTGTCTTATCGGCTTTCCCAATCACCGCGGTATTCTTACTTGCGCAACGTTGGTTAGTCGGTGGCTTGACCGCCGGTGGCGTGAAAGGCTAACGCGGCAAAGTCAGTCAATGACCCAGAACAAAGGCAACCTTGATGAGGTTGCCTTTTTTATGCGAATACTGTTTACGCGAATAGTTTTTATGTGGGTCACGCGGTTAAGCGTGATTGGTGAGTATGCTGAGGCTTTTGGCCGCCAGTGTGAATGATGATGTGACCGTTCGCGTGGCGGTATCGGCCTCTTCGGTGGTACACACTGTTTGCCATGGCTTGTCGTCGGGGAGGCAAAAAGATAGCGGCTGATCGCTGACGTTGAAACAATAGAGTAACTGATCGCCCGCATGGCGATGATGTTGACCGATTTCGATATGGCAAACAACGGCGTGCAAGTTTGGCCAATCATTCGGTTGAATTGTGTTAGCGTCGGGGTGTCGCCAACGAATACGGTTTTGATGGCGCTTTCGGCCGCTAAATGCATCGATAAATGCGGGCATAATGGCTTGGCGACGCGTGATCATGGTGGATAGCCAATTACTCCAAGGCATTGACGATTCGAGGTTATCCCAGTTCAACCAACTGATCGGATTGTCCTGGCAATACGCGTTGTTGTTACCCTGTTGGGAGTGAGCCAGTAAGTCCGCAGTCAGGAGGTGAGGGACGCCAAAGGCAAAGAGAACACTGGCGATAAGGTTGCGCTTTTGTCGCTCGCGCACCGCAATAATAGCCGGATCCTGCGTTGGGCCCTCGATACCATAGTTAGCCGAACGATTGTCACCATGTCCATCACGATTATTTTCACCGTTGGCGTGATTATGACGCTGGGCGTAACTGACTACATCTTGCAGAGTGAATCCATCGTGATAGGTCAGGTAATTGACTGATAAGTGATCGGGCCAATGTGCGGCACTGAATCGATCGCGCGAGCCCATTAATCGCGTCGCAAAATCTTGCAGACTATGTTTTTCACCGCGCCATAGACTACGGGTAGTATCCCGAATTTTGTCGTTACACTCCGACCAATTGGAAGGGAACTGCCCCAATTGATAGCCATTTGGACCTATATCCCAAGGCTCTGCGATAAGTTTAACTTGAGAGAGTACAGGATCTTGTGCCAATGCGGTAAAAAACGCAGCGTGTGGGTTGAACTGTTCACCTTCTCGGCCCAGTGTCGCGGCCAGATCAAAGCGAAAGCCGTCAATTTGGTAGTGAGTGACCCACAGACGCAAGCTGTCTAACACCGCGGAAATCGCGGCAGGATGGCGCATGTCTAGGGTATTACCGCAGCCAGTGTAATTGACGAGTTGATGTTTATCATGCAAATACATGGCGTGATCTAACGCTTTGAAATGCAAGATAGGCCCGCCATCTCCCCCTTCTGCCGTATGATTGAATACCACATCCAGGATGACTTCAATATCGTGTCGGTGCAGCTCTCGAATGGCGGTTTTAAGTTCAGTCACTGCATCATGGTGCGCGTAACGAGGATCCGGTGCCATCCATAAGTAGGGATTGTAGCCCCAATAATTGGTTTTTTGCTGGCTCAATAAATGTGGTTCAGGTAAACAAGCAGCAATCGGCAAAAGTTGAATGCAATTAATCTGATTGTCTTGATAGAAGCGCAGCATGTCGGGCGCTATTAAGCCGAGATAACGTCCACGCTCGTGCGCTTCGACGTTGGGATGCAGCTGCGTGAGCCCCTTAACGTGTGTCTCGAAAATGACGGTTTCGCTCATTGTATGTGCAGGGCGTGAAACTTCCTGCCAATCAAATTGATGATCGACGACTTGGCATCGCGCCAAACTGTAGCTTTGATTGGGCGTATACGGTGGCTGATATTGCACTGGGCCGACAACGGCTTGCGCATAGGGGTCGGCAATGCACCATGCTTGCCCATTAATAAGGACTTCATAGCTATAAGTATCGCCTGCTTTCACGTGCGGAACATACGCAGTCCAATAGCCCAGCTTGTATTCTTGCATATGAATACGGGTAGGTTGGTGACCACGTTGCCAAAGCAGTAGGGTGACAGCGTCACGATCAGGTGCATATAAGCTAAAGCGGCAGCCTTGATCGCATAATTGAGCGCCTAAGGTATAAGGCGCCGGATGGCAGAGAGACATAAACAACACCATCTAATTAAGAAGAAACGCTATTACACCTCCCTCACAGAATAAATTCAATCTAGGCTCACAGTTCTTAATATCTATTCTGCTGTAATTCACTTTCTTGTTAATAGGAATAAAACTGTTAATAGTGATCTATATAGCGTTTTGTAGGGGGTGATTGAGAAAGTAAATAACGATTTACGCCGTGTTTTAGTGATATAGATCGACTAAATTACATTCTTTCCTCTTACTCCTCCTTAAGGCTCCTCCCCCCATATTTTTCGTTACGGATGACGCGCAGAAAAAGTGGGAAGCATAGGATGTTTCTAACACAAAAAAGGGCAATGCCCATGCATGATGTGCTCACTTTCCTACTGCCGGTGATCTCATGATGCAGTTTAACAACAGTCCTAATGGAGTAAGGTATGAGAAAGGTAAGTTTACTCGCCGCCGCAGTGGCTACAGCTTTAGCTTCTGGTGTCGCATTGGCTGACAATGCGGACAAAAATGATGGTTGGGAAGTTCACGGCTATGGCTCAATGAATTTCCGTATGGTTGATGGTGAAACAGTCGACACGGAATTCGGTAGACCTGACTACAAAACTGCCGGTACTCATGGTCAGAGTACAAACCAAGTTGAGTTCACGGTTAAAAAACATTCCACTTATGACAACGGTGCATGGGCTGACTATGTGGTCCGCTCTGAATACGGTAACGGTAACTCTTACGCTTATACCTCATCAGGTAGTCAAAAGAAAAACGACGAAGCCCAATTTGAAGTCAAGGAAGCGTATGTCGAATTAGGTGGCCTGTCCTTTATGGGTAAGGATACCTCTATTTGGGGTGGTCAGCGTTATCTGAACCGCGCGGCTGGCTTATTGTCAGGTGAATATTGGAAGCAGTCGTCTGGGGTAGGGGCAGGCTTACAAACTAAATTGAATGGTCATACCGCTGGTGCTGCTATCGTTGTCGCTGATCCAGATGCTGGCGAAGCGTCGCGCAGTGATGACCGCACCACACTCACTTCTTATGATCTTTATTACTATGGTGTGGATGTAGGGATCGGTAGCTTAGACTTTGATTTCAAATACATGGAGCAGGCGAACAAAGACAGTAACTCTGATGATGGCTTTGGTGCTGCGATCACCCTTAACTCTAGCTACTACGGCATGGACGGCTGGACTCAAACGGCCATCGCCTACGGTAAAGGTGTGGCGCAAAACCGTGGCGTCAACTTTGGCGGCTGGTCTGGCGGCGATGAAAATCAAGAGTCGATTTTCTTAACCTCTTACGGGGTGATGAATATTTCCGACAATTGGCAAATGGGATCAGAGCTTACCTATTTTGCTGCACTCGATCAGTTGTTCGGCGCGGATGACCTAAAACGTTACATTGCGGCCGTACGTCCTTCTTATAAAGTCAATGAGAACATGCGCCTAGAGACAACCTTGTCATATGGCCATGAAGAAGGGGCTGATGGCTATTGGGGACGTTCAGGCGATGCCGTGGAAAGCGATATTTGGAACCTTGAAGTGGCTGTGCCTTTGACTGTGAATGCAGACTTCTTCGGCCGTCCTCAAATCAAGCCTTATATCAGCTACATCAAAGCTGATGATAAGGCCAGCGGTGGTCAAATTGGCATCGATAACAGTGATGACGAAACTGTGATCGGTGTGCATACCGAAATTTGGTTCTAACCGATGCGTTAGTACTATCAGCGTTATAACGAGGCGGCCGAGACGGCCGCCTTTTTAGGATAGAGTTAATGACAAATATAATGAGAAATTATCAGCGCTTTAAAATGGCACTCGCAGTCAGTTCAGCCGTATGGTTGGTAGGGTGTGCGTCTAACTTGCCGGAAGAGATGCCTGTCGCCCCCAGTCGTCAAGCCTGTTGCGAGACACTTCAACAATTACCTTACATCCAGTTGAAAGAGAATGAGACACTGACGGTATGGCTTGACCCTCAATCGGAGGTGTTTTCATTTTCAGAGGGTAAGAGTTACACCCAAGCATTTCGTTTTAACGATCGGACAGCGCGTGCTCAGATTAGCGTAAAGAGTGTTATGCAACATGGTCGTGTCTTTATGCCGCGAGTCTTACTGTTAGATGAGCATTATCAGGTGATCAAAACACTGGGGGCGGATACGTTTACGCCGCAAACGGCTAACTTGCTTGATTCCTCTCAATTGTCGGGATCTTTCGATTCTGAGGGAGCGCGCTATATGGTCATGTACACCAATGCGACGACTCTCGGTCATAAGATTACGTTGCCACATCCGGCGAAGCTGCGTGCTCAGGAGTTAGGCGAACCAATGCCGATGGTGACTGATCCAACCTACCGTTATGCGCCGACTGGTCAAGTATCCTTCACCGTGGCAACCAAGGAGTATGCGACTGTCCTATCCAGTGACAATACAAGCGTGAGTGAACTTGTAACACCCCAACGGCCCAAACAGCCCGTGGCTCAAAAGGAAACCGTGGACTTTTATAAACAAGCGATGGCCGCGGCCATCAATGAAAAGGACATCAGCAAAGCAATGGCCTTACTCAACGAAGCCAAGGCATTGAAAATAGAAAGTGCCGATAAGATTTTTATTGAGCTAATCGAAAGCCAGCTCAATGACGCACAATGAGTTCATCTAAAAGGCAGCATTATTATTGCCTTATTGTGCGTCAATTGATATCAAAAGCAGTAAGAATCATGAACCCTCATTTTCACCAAAGGTGTTTAATGCTTGCTCTGCACTCATTGGTTTGAAGAAGTAGAACCCTTGAATTTCATCGACGCGCCATACATTCACAATGCGTAATTGAGAGGCGGTTTCGACGCCTTCTGCAACTGTGGTCATTCCCAATTCTTGTGCCATGTTAATGATACTGCGGACCAAGGTTTTGGCTTTATCATTGGTTTCAATTTCGCTCATGTAAGATTTATCAAGTTTGACGATATCTAACGGGAAATTGCATAAAGAACTGAATGACGAGTAGCCGGTTCCAAAGTCATCGAGCGCCAGTTGTACGCCTAATGCTTTTAACGCATGCATTCGTTTGATGGTTTCTTTATCGGCACCCAGTAGAATGCTTTCTGTTACTTCGAGTACCAGTTGCCCCGGGGCAAGCTGATAGCGATTGATCAAGCGTTTTAGGTTATCCACTAATCGTCTCGCGCCAAAGTGGGGACTGGAAAGGTTCACGTGGATCGTCAGACGATGTTGTGATTTTTTACGCCAATGTTGCTGTAGTTGTTGTAAGAATGCGCAAGCTTTTTCGAGAACAACCTCATCCAACTCAATGATTAATTTGTGTTTTTCTGCCAAAGGAACAAAAACACCTGGTGAGACTAAACCGAGTGAGGGGTGATGCCATCGTGCCAGTGCTTCAAAGCCAATCACTTGGTTGGATGTGGCGTTGACAATGGGTTGGAAGTAGGCGGTGAACTCATTATTTTTTAACGCAGAGACAAGGTTGCGGTTGATCACCAAGGTTTCTTGCGCTGCCTGTGCGATATGTTCGTCAACGATCTCCACCCGGTATTTACTGCCGGTACGTGCTTGTTCGATAGCGTAAAAACCGCAGTGTACCAAGGTTTCAAAGTGCTGAAACTGCAGATGTGGGCCGATCAGTGCGCCTTTCAAGCCAATATCAAACTCGGCATCGGTCAGTGCAATATGGTTATCACTGGCTTTGAGGGCAAGACAGGCGTGAGCCTCAAGGTCACGCTCATTGCTTTTGTCGGTAAAGACAATGAACTCGTTTTCGCTCAATCGGCCTATGGTGGCACCAACAAACTGTCCTTTTAGGGTATCGGCAATGTGTTTCACCATGCTGTCATAGGCATGATGACCATAAATCTCGTAGATCTCTCTCAGCCGTGTGGCAATAAAATAAAGTGCGAACACGCCCGTTTGGTTCGCCAATGCCGCGTTCAACGCTTTTGTTGTTGATGGGCGATTGAGTAAGCCAGACAGGGTGTCATAGTGTGATAAGGTTTCAATCAGCTCTGCTTGTTGTTTTTGTTGGCTAATGTCTTTCACGGAAAGCATCAGCGAGCTGTTTTCTCCGTCATCGAGCCTGACTGCCTCAATAGCACAAGGCAGAGTATTT
The DNA here is from genome assembly GCF_001996085.1 of Salinivibrio sp. PR5. Taxonomy (NCBI): domain Bacteria; kingdom Pseudomonadati; phylum Pseudomonadota; class Gammaproteobacteria; order Vibrionales; family Vibrionaceae; genus Salinivibrio; species Salinivibrio sp. PR5. Next base: position 51,748 of record NZ_MUFK01000008.1, on the reverse strand, counting down.
CCTTTATAGCAGCGCAGGGCCGTCTCAAAGTGACTCACATCGCGGGAGCTTTGGTGATAGAGGGAGGTAAGACGTGCGAGTGTGCTCTCATCGTTACGGCAGAGTTCACGAATGGATAAACTGGTAATTTGTTCTCGTTCGTACCCCAATAAATCCAATAGTGCTTGATTGACATCGATAATTTGATCATCCATTAAGATAATCATTCCCAAGTGCTGGCTGTGGTACAAGGCATCGAAGCGCGACAGCGTTTCCTTGAGTTGGCGTTCTGTTTTTGATGACGCGTGCGCTAGCGCCTTAATTTGCTCGGTAATATGGGTGAATGTATCTTTGCGTTTGTGCGGTAACGGGCCGTCGCCGAGGAGGGCACTGATATCGCGCTCAAAGGAAATAAACTGTTTCGCGATTTTTCGGCGATAGAGTATAAAAACGAGTACGCTAATCAGTGATGTGATAGCGAGCATCGTCATGATCAAGTACCGGAATACTTGCCTACTTTTTTGATAGTAACGCCGCTGTTCGGTGGTTTTCAGGGTCGCGATAATCTGATTATTTAAGTCGTACAAAGGAGTGTAGCGAGTCAGCTTGGTGTCGGTACGAACAATATGCTCGCTGGTTTCAATTTGTTTCAGAATTGCACCTTCAAGCAGGCTGTTGTCGCCGGTAAGGATGTTCTCATAGGCTGATGGGAAACGCCCAGTGAGCGCTTGGCCCCATACCATCCAACCCACTGCTGGCGCTGTGCCTGAGCTATCACGAATGGGGTTGAGGCTGATCACCCATAGGCGATTATCTATCTCTAACAGGCCGGAGAGTGGCGTCAGGGCATCATCAGGCAGCGATTGCGAAATATGCTCACGGATAGCGGCTGATTGATAAATGCGTTGGATAAACTCACGTTCATCATCGTTATTGAGCACCCGTGCCTCTACCACGCGACCGTCTAGATCAGCAAAACCCATCATACTCAACCCGAGTGAAATCAGTGTATCGGCCTCGAGATTGCGGCTGGCATATTGTGTATTTCCGTTGGTGAGTAGCCTATAGGTGTCATCCCAATAGGCCCAATCGACGGCGTACTCAACTTGATTATCAACCACGCGTTGGATAACGGCTTTTGCCTGCTGGTTGGCACGGGTTATCTCTATGTCTTCTAAATGGTTAATACCAAACAAAAAGAAATAGCGAGTCACTAATAAGCTGCTAAAGATGATCCCAACAATACCGAGAAGGAAAATCAGTGCGGCTTTGCTGTGTAGGGTGACAAACAACGTACGTGCCATGCAAAAACCTAATATAAAAGCGAGGAGTGGTGAGGTGCCGTCCATTGAAAATAGGCAAGGGTTAAGGAATGATCAATAAAGCAAGGAGATATCGCCCACACTCTGGGACTTTACAGTGTAAATGATGACCTTTTAGTGACAACGTCACATTTTAGTTTTATGTGAATAAGGGAAGAGTCGTGGGGAGATAAGAATGATGATTGGAGAGCTAAATACCTCGCCCTGAATCACGGAAAGCGTTCAGAGCGAGGTAAAGTGCCGAGATGGCGAGCGCTTAATGGGTTGACGATTCAAGCTGCCAGCTGTGATTGACCGGTTGGTTATCACGCTTCGGCGCTTGGATAGTAAAGGCAATGCATAGCGAGAGCGCGATCATCACTAGCATGACACTGAACGCGGCGACAAAGCCACCAAATAGCGCTGCAATGACAGAGCCCATAAAGCTGCCCACACCAAAGCCAAGATAAATAAACCCGTAGTTCTGGCTGAGATGATTCATACCAAAATAGTCGCTGACTAAGGTTGGGAAGACCGTAATTGCGCCACCAAAGCTGAATGCGACACAAGCAACTGATAGATAGAAACTGTATTGGTCAAGTGGCATAAAGCGGAGCATGCCGACACCGGCGGCGCAGACTAACAGCGCTAAGCCAACCACTTTGCTGCGTGCCATTCGGTCAGACAGCACACCCAGTACCAGACGGCCGCCTAGATTTGCCAGTGCGATAATGGCAACGGCTTCCGCAGCGGTAGCAGCATCAAGGTGGACATAAAGTTCACCCACATCTTTAGCGACGCCAATGACATAAAGCCCACTCATACAAATCGTGACGAATACTGTGGCAAGCAGCCAAAATTGTGGCGTTTTAAAACACTCAGAGAGCGTGTAATCGGCAGGTGCATCGGCCTCAGATGTGTTTGTAGCTGCTTTTTGCTGTGGTGCATCGTGCATCAGTGCGCCGCCAATCACGACCATGACACAGGCCAGAACTGCCCACATTTGAAAGCTGAGTGCTGCACCGCCTGCGGCTAAAAAGTATAGATTGATGTATTTAAAACCTAAGCTACCTAACCCATAAGCGCCAATGGCACAAGCTGAGGCAAGCCCTTTGTTTTTTGGAAAAAAGCGTACGCAATTGGAGAGCGTCATGAGGTAGCCAGTACCGTCAGCCAAGCCAATCAGAAGGCCGGCGGTAAGATAAAGTAGCCATAGTTGGCCGACGACAGAGGTTAGCGCGAGGCTGGCGCCAAGCAATAAGCCTGCACCGATAGTTACACGGCGCACACCAAAGCGTGCTTGCAGATGGCCGGAAACGGAAGACGCTAACGCCAGTGCCAGTGTCATAATACCAAAGGTGAAAGCCACTTGGCTGACAGGCTCGTTAAGTTGGGCTGCAAGGGGAGCATTAAACAGGCTCCATGTATAGACAGAGCCAAGTGCAAATTGGGCTAATACAGTGCCAAGCAGGGTTTTCATGCCGGGGGATAAACGTGCGTTCATGGTAACGCTCCAGGGTTTTATCTATTGGGAACACCCCCAAGATACGACCCTGAATCCCCACATCAAGAGTAGGTGAAAAAGATAAAATGAGCTGCAGTTAGCGGGCATGAACTGCAGCGAGATGGCATGAATTACAACTGCATGCGTTCGCGAAACGCCTTCAGATTGCTGCGACTAACCAGCACGGGATGAGGAATACCGGGAAGAAAAATGTGGTAAGTGCTGTTTAAGCCCGGTGCAATCTCGGTGATTTTATCTAAGTTAACGCAGTAAGAGCGGTGGCAACGGAAAAAGTTGGCTGGCAATTGTGTCATCAATTCACTGATGGTGTAGGGCACATAGAACTCGCCATCTGGGGTATATACCAAAGTGGTTTTTTCGTTGGCCGCGGCATAAAGAATGTCGGCGGTATCGGTAATACGGATCCGGTTATCGCGCATTAAATGCAAGGTATGGCGTTGCTCTGTCAGAGTATCAGCAGGAGTAGCTGCGATAGCAAGCTTGTCGAGCACGCCTTTCACGCGCGTTTCATTGAGCGGCTTAAGCAAGTAATCAAATGCCTCAAGCTCAAATGCATCTGCCGCATGCTCTTTGTACGCGGTGGTAAAAATCACAAAGGGCGGACGCGCATCCGCGTGTAAACTGCGCGCCAGTAACATGCCATCGATGGAGGGGATGTTGATATCTAAAAACAGCACATCCACTTTATGGGTCTGCAGATATTTAAGCGCCGCTAACCCATCATCAAAGCTCTCTGTGATAGTGATAGCACTGTGCTTTTCAATGAGGTATCGCAACTCTTCTTGAGCCAGATATTCGTCTTCAACAATGACAGCGCGCATTATGCCTCCTTGTTTTCGACTGTAAATGATACCCGCGTTCCTGGATGAAGAGGCTCGACGGTGAGGCCTTGACCATAGAGTAAGATCAAGCGCTGATGAACGTTCATCAAGCCAATATGATGGCTGTCGATGGTGCCATGATAAAGCTGTTCAACGATATTAGGGTCGATGCCCACGCCGGTATCTGTAATGCTAATTTCTGCGCCGCGTTCAATTGCCCGCACTGCAATGGTGACATCACAAGGACGGCGAGAAGGTTGAAAACCGTGGCGAATGGCGTTTTCTACCAGCGGTTGTATCAGTAAAGGCGCAATATTAATGTCGGTCGTTTCAATATCAAAGTGAACGGAAAGTTTGTCACCAAAACGAGCCTGCTCTATTGCCACATAATCTTTGACTTGCTTGATAGCATCCGTAATAGGGATGAGATCTTGTGTGCGCTCTAAATTGTAACGCATAAAGTCGGCTAGATTGGCAATCAAGCCACGGGCGTCATCCGGACGCAGTCGGATCAAGCTGGAGATCGCGTTGAGAGCGTTGAACAAAAAATGTGGGTTAATTTTACTTTGTAGCGCGGCAAATTCGGCTTTACTGGCCATTTCTTTGAGCTTTTGTATACGCGCCACTTCCATCTGGGTTGAAATTAATTGCGATAAACCAATTGCCATTTCTTGCATCGGGCGACGAATACGGTGAGGTTGACGATAAAACACCTTTAAAGTCCCGGTGACGACGCCGTTTTCCCAAAGTGGAATGATCAACAAAGAGCGAAAGTCATGCACGTTGAGATCATTGCTGATGATTTGCTCACCGGTTTTTACCGCTTGCTGAGTCAGGCGACTAATTTGGTGGTGGGCATCAATATATTGCTCCTCACCAATGCCAACATACGCCAACACATCGGCGGTATCGGTAATGGCAACGGCATCGGCACCGGTGTCTTTACGAATAATACTGCACGCTTTGGTTAAACCTCGTGTTTCACCGCGCCGGAAGTAAGGCAATGTACGGTTAGCGATATCCAGCGCTTGTTTGGCTTGCTGGGCGGCGAGGTGTTCTTTTTCATCATCGATGTACTGTACCAGTTGGATGATCAGGCCAATACAGACGGTACCTGCAATCATCGGAAAGCTAATGGTCGCGACGATGTGCTGTGCCAGAGCTTGGTCACTCGCCAGTAACAGAATCAGCAACATGGTCAGCGATTCACAGATCATGCCCGCTAAAATGCCATAACGGGCATAGTGCTGTTTATCGGCGCGATAATGGATCAGCGCAGACAGGCACCCAGCAATAATGCTGGCGATCAAACAGGCTTGTGAGGTTGGTCCGTCAATATCAATCAGGTAGCGGTGAATACCTGAGACGACGCCTGCTGTCACACCTACCCAAGGGCCAAACAAAATGCCCCCAGCGACGATGGCGATGATTCGTACGTTAACCAGTGATCCATCTACATTGACACCTGTGTAGGTGCTGAACAATGCAAATAACACAAATAAGGCGGCAATCAGCGCCGTTTCCATCGGGTGGCGCTGGGTTTTCTGCACAATGGTTTGGATCAGGTGGGTGCGAGTGAGCCAAAACAGCGCCATAAGGAGAAGGGCGGCGCGTTCAAACACCGCCAGCAACATTAAAAATTGGTCGTTGTACATAATCGAGCGAGGCAATGAGCAAAGAGGCGGCAGTATACACCCTTCGTCATGCCATCGATACTGACCTAGCGCAAGCATCATGGTGTACAAGCAGGCGAAAATAACACAAGTGCCTTACCATGATGCACACTTTCGCGTGCTATTCGACCGTCACGCTGCGTAAAATAAAGGCGCTTTGATAGACCATAGCGTCGGTTTTAGGCGCTTGATGATAACCTTTTGCAATTACCATGATGGTGGTTTCGCTGGTGGTGGAGGTATTGCCGTAGCCGTAATCCCACTTCTTATCTTTACGCTCGCTATATGTCGCGTGGCTACCTTTATTGTCAACGTGTAGCTGCTCGTCACTTAAGGTGAAGTATGGATAGCCAGCGTTTTGTGCCAGCTCTGCGGCTTTGCGCAGGGCGTATTTATGGGCAATGGCCCGGTCGGTAAAGTCATTACCCACAAAACTGATGTGCCACGTGTCTTCGCTCACCGCTATCACATCAAAGCCCATCCCGAATGACCAAAAGTTCTTCTCGGTTGAGTAAGGCGTTGCACAACCGGCTAATAGCAACACGGACAAGAAGAACCAACCGCGCGTTTTCATAATAACTCCAAGATGACTGAGAAAGGCGCGTATCATAGTGCGTGAGGCACATACCGACTAGCGGTATTTTGTATGACTCTGTCAGCGGTTTGTCAGCCGAAAAAAACCGACGCCTTGATGGCGTCGGTTTGCATGTTACGTATCGAATTCGGAGGTGCGAAAGTCGATTACTTACGGCGGCAGAACTCCGCAATCACAAACATGGTTTGGCCGTTTACTTTGCCCTGTACATGGGTCGGATCGTCGGTCAAGTTAATGCCACGGATCACGGTGCCTTGTTTGATCACTTGGCTTGAGCCTTTAACGGGCAAATCTTTAATCACGGTTACGTCGTCGCCTTTTTGTAGTGCTACGCCGTTAGCGTCCAGCACTTTGACGTCTTCGATATCTTGCCCCGTTTCTGCCCACTTACGGACATCGTCTTCCATGTACATCATGTCGAGATTATCTTGTGCCCAGCTTTCGCTAGAAAGACGAGAAAGTTGGCGATAGGCAACCACTTGAACCGCAGGCTCTTGGCTCCACATGCTGTCGCTTAGACAACGCCAGTGGTTCACGTCCATGTTGTCCGGGGTGTTAAGCTGATCATGACAAGTGCCACAGACCAATACGCAGCTGTTGGCTGTGGTGTCTGGCGAGTACGGGACTTCATACACAGAGAGGTTGTCTTGGCTGGTGCAAAGTTCACATTGGCCGCCACTGCGTGCCTGAAGCGTTTGTTCAATACTCATGTTTTATCTCACAACGGGCAGGGAAGTCCCTGCATTAACAATGAGGCAGAGTGTAATCGCTGACATAAATTCTTACAAGTTATAAGGGATTGAGTCAGTGAATAGAGTGGCTATATATGTCGAGTAACGCAAAAACAAAAATGCCACGCAAACGCGTGGCATTGTCTCAATCAAGGTTGTGTAACGTTAGGCGTTAGCCGTGTCTTGCTTTACCACTTCATGGTGATCGAAAACACTTTTATCTTGGCCACCGGTTAAACGCGAGGTGAGGGTACCGGCCGTCATTGAGCCACTCACATTCACAGCGGTACGGCCCATATCAATCAAGGGTTCGATAGAAATGAGCAAGCCAGCAAGCGCAACAGGCATATCCAATGCTGAGAGCACGATCAGTGCCGCAAAGGTGGCGCCACCGCCTACACCCGCAATGCCGAATGAGCTCACAGTGACAATCGCAACCAAGGTAGCAATAAAGCCCGGATCGAGTGGGTTAATGCCAATGGTTGGCGCAATCATGACCGCTAGCATGGCTGGATACAGGCCGGCACAACCATTTTGACCCATGGTGGCGCCGAATGAGGCGGAGAAGTTGGCGCTGGCCGGATCATTGCCCAAGTTCTTCATTTGCGAGTCGATATTAAGAGGAATCGTGGCCGCACTTGAACGAGACGTAAAGGCAAACGTCAGTACAGGGAGCACTTTTTTCAGATATTGAATCGGGCTCATGCCGACTAAGCCAATCAATACCAGATGCATCACCAAAATGGCACCCAAGCCTACATAAGAGGCAACCACAAAGTTCGCCAGCTCAAGAATTTCGCTCACGTTTGAGCCAGCTACCACTTTGGTCATTAGAGCCAAAATACCATAAGGCGTGAGGCCGATGATCATACGTACCAAGGCGCGAACAAGCTCTTGTGCCACTTCCATAAAGCGCTCAAAACGCTCGCCGAGTTCAGGCTGAGTGCGCGACAAGGTGACACCAGCCATACCAACGAGTGCAGAGAAAATCACCACAGCGATGGTTGACGTCGGGCGGCTGCCGGCGAGATCTGCAAACGGGTTTTGCGGGAAGAAAGAGATAACCATATCCGCCAGTGATAAGTCTTCGACTGAGCCCAAGCGTTGCTCCAGAGCAGCACCGCGCGCCATCTCACGCGCCCCTTGTACGATGTCTTGCGCAGATAAACCGAACAGGTTGCTCACGAATACACCAATGAGCGCAGAGGCGGCGGTCGTGGCAAGCAAGATGCCGATGTTTAGGCTAGAGATTTTACCCAGCGAGCCAGAGTCTTTCACTTTTAAAATCGCGCCGATAATTGACACGGTGATCAGCGGCATGATGATCATTTTAAGCAGGCTGACGTAGCCGGACCCGACGATATTGATGTAGCCAATGGTTTCGCGTGTGATTGCACCGTCGGCGCCGTATAGCGCTTGTAGGGCAGCACCAAATGCGACCCCTAAGCCGAGGCCTGTAAACACACGTGTGGATAAGGATTTTTGTTGCTTGTGCAATTTGACAAGCACCGCCAGCAACAGCGCAAAAGCGATCAGATTTAAAAGGATAACTGTCATAGTCGGCGTTCCAATCTAGAGAATTATAATAATTTGAGCGTGAGATCCCGCGGATGTCGCTAATGGATCGATATTGCCTCGCATCTTATGCCGACTGGTGCACATAATGAAGACATATGTCACAGTGCAATTAGATAAAAAAAGCACTTGTTAAAACTAAATCGAATATGGAGCAACGATTGCGCGACTATTGATGGTATAGTGTCCAATAGAAAGCATGCATTAGGTCAACCTATTTTAAAACGGGTGTTCGTTCTATTAATACGACAAGGCTTCCGGTAAGGTGGCGACGTGTGTTAATCCCCAGACGCCGTGATGATTGGTGTAGCAAACATTAGGAGTGGTGTGTTATTGATGTAAAGGATCGCAAATGAGCAGAAAAGTCTATTTTTCAACGCCGGGTCGTTTTAGCGCTAAACGCGCGCTCGTGGGAGCGGTAAGCCGTTGTCATCATCGCTTGGCGCCTCGTCATGCTAAAAAAGTGGCACGTAAGCTCTTTCTCACTCCCACCCGCAGTCCAATGGCAAACCCAGAACCGGAAGGCTTGGTGCGCGCGCAAGTACAAAGCCAAGAAGGGGTGTTGCAAATGTATAGCCTTGGCGCTGGGCCAACTTGGTTGCTGACGCACGGTTGGTCGGGGTCTGCCAGCCAGTTCTTTCCACTCATGGCGCATATCGCGTCACTGGGCTTTCGTGCGGTGGCATTTGACCATCCTGCCCACGGTCAAAGCGGTGGAGAGGAGAGCCATATTCCCGGCTTTGTGCAGGCGATCAATGATGTATTAGATCAAGTTGATAATGTCTCTGGGATCATTGCACATAGTATGGGCGCTGCCGCGGTACTAGAGAGCCAGCATCCGCAGATGGATGATTTACCGCTCTTTTTGGTCGCACCTGTGCTGAATTATCGCGAGAATTTATATGCCACAGTCCGAAAATCGGGGTATTCACTGAAGCTGTTTGATGAAATTGTCCGAGAAGTGGGTGATCAACATGGTTATCCGATCGAGACCATTGAGCCGCTCGAAAAATTGTCACGTCGCCGTCATCCGGTGGTTATTGCCCACGATAAAAACGACCGTTTTGCTTCCTTTACCGTCACTGAAAAAGCCACTGACTATCCACATGTGACTGTGCTAGCTACCGAAGGGTTAGGGCATGGGCGTATTCTTACCAGTGACGTCGCCTTGCAGGCATTTACCGATTTGGCGGCAAAGATGAATCCAGCGGTACAAAGCGTAGAAGCACAAACTGAGAATAAAAAGGCATCAGCCTAAACCGATGCCTTTATTGCCTTTAGAAGATGCGATGTTATTCACCCGCGATGGATAAGCGGGCGAAGCGGATGCGTGGCGCAAAGAAGGCGCCATCATAGTTGGGTAACACGGTATTGCCGATCGCCTCTATCTCATTGAGCATGGTATAGAAGTTACCAGCCACCGTTATCCCGCGAACCGGACGAACGCGTTTGCCATCTCGGCAAACAAACCCACTTGCACCGAAAGAGAAGTCGCCACTGATGGCATTCGCGCCTGAATGCACCCCTTGCAGTGACACCAACTCAAGATATTCACCCGCATGCACGTCTGCATCACTATGTTTACCTGCGGCAATCACATCATGACGAGAGGTGACATCCAAGCCGCCCTTGGGACTGCGGCCCGCGTTCGCCGTATGGGGAACACCAAAATGCTGTGCTGTGGCGCTGTTGTGTAAAAAGCCGACTAAGACGCCGTTTTCAATCAAAGGCGTGTCGGTGGTGGCAAAGCCTTCGCTATCAAAGGCTTTAATACGCATCCCGCCATCAAGCCTTGCTACATCGGTGATGGTAAGCGCACTATCTGCAACGGGCTTGCCGACTTTTTCACGCCAAGGGTTAGTCCCGCGCTTGGCGGCATCGCCGGAGAAGCAGCTGCCAAAGGCGCCCAGCAATTCGCTGAGACAATCATGCTCAAAAATCACCGGATACGAACCGGTTTTCACTGGGCCACCCTCGAGCAAGGCGTCAGCGGTTTGGTAGGCCAGTTGGGTCGCATGGGCGAGATCTAGATCAGCAAAGCGGCGTGACACTGACGCGCCGAGATGCATCGCTTGCTTACCGTCGTGATTGAGCAGTGCGGCGGTGTAGCAACTAAAGCTACGTTCGCTGTGATAGCAGCGTGTGCCTAAGGTATTGGCAAGCAACTGATATTGGGTTTGCTCACTGTACCCATTGTAGGGCGCCCCCGTTGCGCGGGGTTGGCTGACCACATCTTGCTCAAGGGCGAGCGCCAACGCGATCTTGTCTTCAATCGGGGTGTTATCTGCTTGCAGTAAGCAAGGATCTTGTTGATCAATGTGCTGCCCTTCAGCGCGAATTTGCTGATCCGGGTCGGCCTTGGTAAAGCTTGCGTTGGTGAGTGCGGCGTTCACCATGCTGGCAAGGCTGTCGCTATCTAGCGATTCTGAATAGCTGGTGGCGACTTGATCCCCTTTGACCACCCGCACGCCGATCACTTGACCGGCGGTGACTTTGTGCTCGGAGAGATCGCCTTGGTCGGCTTTGAGTGACAAGCTTTCGCTGGCGTTGGCAATCACGTCTGCTTGCGCACCTTGCTGTTTCACCAAGCTGAGGACCTGATCGACGGCATCGCTTAGGGTTGCTTTAATGATTTGCTCACTCATGCGTTACCGCCTCCTACTAGGATATTATCGACTTTCAATGCAGGTTGGCCCACGGTGGTGGGGACAGCGCCGCTCACCGAGCCACACATACCGGCGGCAAGGGCAAGATCTTTGCCGACCATGCTGATTTCTTTAAGCACCTTAGGCCCCGTACTGATTAAGGTGGCAGACTTGAGTGGCACGGTGGTCTTACCGTCTTCGACCAAGTAAGCTTCTTGGACCGCAAAGTTAAACTCGCCGGTGCCGGGTTGTACTGAGCCGCCCCCCATCTTCTTGGCGTAGATGCCACGCTCCATGGAGCCAATCATGGCGTCTAAGCTGTCGTTACCGGGCTCAATAAAGGTGTTTCGCATCCGCGAGGTCGGTGCGAATTTATAAGACTCACGTCGGCCAGAGCCGGTGCGCGCATAACCGGTTTTCAGGCTGCCCATGTGATCGACCATAAAGGAGGTGAGCTTACCGTCTTTGATCAACTGGGTATGCTGGGTTTCCATGCCTTCATCATCGATATTGATTGAGCCCCATGCATTCGCCAAGGTGCCATCGTCCACCGCGCTCACCACAGGGCTTGCAATCATTTCGCCCATTTGGTCATGGAAGACGGAAGCTTGCTTAGCAACCGAGGTGGTTTCTAACAAGTGGCCACAGGCTTCGTGGAAAATTACCCCACCAAAACCGTTGCCAATCACTACAGGCATTTCGCCCGATGGGCAGGCTTGGGCACCGAGTTTAATCAGCGCTTGTCGTGCCACACGCTCGCCTAGTTCGACTGGATCGATATCCTGGTGGAATTCCCAGCCTGTGAGCGCGCCAGGGGCATCAAAGCCCGTTGACTGTTCCTCACCGTTAGTGGCGACCGCTGTAGCGGCAATACGCGTGTAGTGGCGGGTATCTGTGACATGCAGGCCATGAGAGTTAAATATTTCGACCTGTTGCTCGCGTTGGCCGACACGACCAATAATTTGTGCGATCTTATCGCTTTCGGCACGAATACGCGCATCCACTTGGCGTAAGAACGCTACCTTATCGGCCACATGTTGATCTGCCGATAACGGCTCAGACACCGGATGTTTGTCATTTAAATGGGACAAATTAAGTGGACCAGCGGTGGTGATTTGATCGCGCTTATCACGCGCGCATAGCAAGCTGGTGACTTTTTTCAATTGTTCTTCATCGCGGCTGTTGGTGTAGCCATAAAGCACTTTGTGGCCGAAAAACAACCGGATACCAATACCAAAATCAATCCCTGAGCTCACTTTATCCACCTCACCAGACAACAGCTCTACGTTGCCTGAGTGATGGCGTTCGACAAAGAGTTCGGCGAAATCCGCGCCTAAAAACAGGGCATGGTCAATCACCGACTTTGCCGTTGATGGATTCAGCATACTTCCTCCTAAGAAGTGTGTTAGCGAACCTTTCATTCTACCAAGCTTTTATTGGTAATGATCACCACTTGCAGTGAGTGCATGATATTTCATCACTTTTTGTGTCATTCATTGAGCTGAAAATGGACACTTTCAATGCGCGTGACCAAAAGGCGACGAGTATGGCGCAATCCGTTACACTACGCCGATACAAGTAACGAGCGGATAGAATCATGAGTCAGATCGCAGCCAACATTATCACTGGGTTTCTTGGCGTGGGGAAAACCACGGCGATTCGTCATTTATTAGCGAATAAACCCGAGCATGAACGTTGGGCTATCTTGGTGAACGAGTTTGGTGAGGTGGGTGTCGATGGCGCTATCCTCTCTGAACAAGGTGCGTTGGTAAAGGAAGTGCCGGGAGGATGCATGTGTTGTGTGGCCGGCCTACCCATGACGGTGGGGCTAAATACCTTGCTTGCCGAGAAGCCGGATCGAATTTTGATTGAGCCGACGGGACTCGGTCATCCCAAAGATATTATCGGTAAGCTGACTCAGCCACCTTTCGATACTTCTTTGTCGCTGGGCGCGACCATTACTTTGGTGGATCCGCGTTGTATTGATGATGTGCGCTATCGTGAAAATCAAAACTTTCATGATCAAATCGCGCTCGCGGATGTGGTGGTGGCCAATAAGCTTGACCAGTGTAGCGAGGCGCAAATCGCCACCTTTTATGATTATGTCGCCGCGTTTGATGGCGAGAAAAGCTTGGTAACCGGTGTTGAACAAGGGGCGCTCGATACCGCGTGGCTTGCATTACCGCGTCACGCTCGTCAAGCGCACTATCATCACCACCACAACGATGCCGAGCCCATGACCACACTCGCTCTGGGCCCGGACGATACCTTTACCCGCAAAGAAAACCAAGGGCAGGGCTATGTCAGCTGCGGTTGGTTGTTTGCCGCGCACTGTTGTTTTCCGTTTGATGCCTTGTACGGTCTATTGAGCAACATCAACGCTCAACGGATTAAAGCGGTGGTCAATACAGACGAGGGTTTTTACGCGTTTAACGTCGCTAATCAGGTGGTTACCGTGACGCCTATGTCGATTGAACAGGCCGAGTCGCGCATCGAAGTGATCGATACCGACGTCTTACCTTGGGATGAGCTAGAGTCGATCCTGCTTTCTTTCCTTACCCCGTCTAACTAACTGGCATACACAGATCTTGCCAGCGGCGCGTTCTTATCCGATAAAAAACCGGCCCAAGTGGCCGGTTTGTCTTGTGTCGCTTGTTCGTCGCGGCTAGCTGGCGTATTTGGCGGTGAGCACCTGCCAGCTACGTTTTTGTTGCTGAAAACGCACCTTTAAATCTTTGTATTGCTGGGTTAGCTCGGCGTTCTCGACTTTTTCGCGCAGCTTGTCACGCTCGAGCGCTAACAGCTGTTTTTTCAGCGTGTAGTAGTCCGCCATTTTGGCGACCAAAGCATCATACTCTTGTTGCAGGATTTGCAGACGATGCGAAGCGTGTGGCTTGTCACTAAGCTGTTGTGTGACGCGCTGCAATTGCATGGTCGCACGCGCCTTTTCAATCTTCTCTTCGGGGGTCACGCGCAGTTTTTCCGCCAGACCCAACCAAGATGCGGTTTTGATCAGCCATTTAGTGGGATCAAACTGCCACCAGCGAATGCCGTTGCGGTAGTCGTTCTCAAAAATATGGTGGAAGTTGTGGTAGCCCTCGCCAAAGGTCATCAAGGCAAGCACGCCATTATCCCGCGCGGTGTTTTTATCGGTATAAGGCTGGCTGCCCCACACATGCGCCAACGAGTTAATGAAAAAGGTGGTGTGGTGGCTTAGCACCAATCGAGTAAAGCCGACCAGTAAGATAGCGCCCCAAAGATCGCCATGGAGCAAACCAAACGCGATAGGGAAGCCAAAGTTGGTGGCCAGTGTCAGCGCAAGGTAGTGCTTGTGTTGCCACATCACGATCTTATCTTTTTGCAGATCGCGGCAGTTGTTGTAATCGCCATAGCGGTTGGGATGGTATTCGCGCAGCATCCAACCAAGGTGTGAGAACCAAAAGCCGCGCTTGGCCGAGTAAGGATCAACATCGTTGTCATCGACATGGCGGTGGTGAATGCGGTGATCTGACGACCAATGAAGCGCACTGTTTTGCAGCGCAAATGCCCCACCAATGGCGAAGATAAAGCGCAAAGCCGGATGGGCTTGATAGGTTTTGTGGGCCCACAACCTGTGATAGCCGGCGGTGATCGACAAGCCACAAAAGCTGAATGCGACAATCAGCGCGGTGATCTGCATCCAATCAAAACCATGATGCCATGCCCACAATGGCGTACCAATTGCGGCAATCAAAAAAGTGAGGGTAAACACGCTAATGTTTAACCAGATTAAGCGTGGTTTCTGAGGGGGAGAGGTTGAAGCCTTGGTATCCATAACTCGTTATCTTTATTTAAGCGTACACTTGTACGCTAGAATAGATGCGTGCTACAGCTTGGTCAAGCATTCCCCGCATTGAGTCGTCACAAAATTGTTTCTGTTTTTGTCCTTCGTCCGTTACTTGTTGAGATAGCTATACTTAGCTTTCACGAGACGATGTGACGAGTACGATGTTAACGATAGTCACGGTGAAGAGTTGCCGTTTTCTGCCGATAACGGTGATAAAAACTGGATTGATTTTTCGATTAAAAATAGGCGGATAAGCATGATGTCCTATCCGGCTATTCCGCACTTTGTGAAAACCATGGGTCACCGGGTGGTGAGCTACATTCTCAATGTCACAGAGGCGGAAGGCCGACTGATTTTGATGCAAAAATTGGGGCTAAGCCGCACACAGCGCGACACACTCAACCAATATGTCGAGCTGTGTCGACAGCTACGTGTGTCTGCGGTGGAGCAGGGGGAGAGCGAGCAATCTTTCTTCTATCGTCTGCCCCATGTGATGCAAAATGGTCGTCATATTTTCAATGTGTGGCGCGCACAACAAGGTGGAGAGTTGGCAACGCGTGTTAATAGCGTTGATCCGCTTATCAGTGCCTTTTGTCAGCTTGCCGGTGAGCTCTATCCACTCTTTTTGATCAAAGCGGGTCACCGTCCTCATCTTTTCTATCGTGGGGCAGGTTACTTAACGGCTGCTATCGAACAGTTTCCAATCAGTAAGATTGTGCAAAAGCGTATTTTGGCCGATCCGTCCCTCGAGCGCTTGTTTGACGCCATAGGTAATGATCCTCAGCAAACGTTCGGTGACTACAAAGATGCAACCGGGCATCGTGGTGTAGTGAGTTTGGCGAGCTTGCCGGTATCGATTTTAATCAACAGTTATGACTTGATGCGGATCCGCGGGATAGTCTCTGCGGATCGCTTTGTCAGCACTGTACAAGAAATGTTGGATATCGCCCGCAGTCTTGCCGATGGCGAAGTGGCACATATTCCGATGTTTGTTGGATTTCGTAATGCGGCACTCACCAACTTAGCGGAATTGGATACTAAATGGGGAAGCATTCGCCGTTATACGCCAAGCATTGCTGAATACGTACTTCAAGCGCCGGGGTTAATGGCCAAACGACGCAATAACGGTTTTATGTTGGAGTCGGGCTATGCGTTTGCGATCAACTTTGGTGACTTCCTCGAAGATGACGATTGGCCAGATGAAGTGATGGATGCTAATACCGATCAGCAAACCACGGAGCTCAACATCACTTTGTGTATGGCGCTTTGCTACCTCACAGAATACAAACCCTTTGTCGCACCCGAGTGGGTCTGGCGCATTGATCCTTTTTCGCTGGATAACCGTCGGCAAGATTTTGGCTCAGTGGCCGAAACCAGTGACCCTATCGCGATAGGTGAACTCGATTTGGTGGACATCGAGCGGTGGAGCATGTTGGTCGATGATACGGATTCGAGCGGCATTCGTTTAGCCATGTCCCGCTTATATGCCGCGGCAAAACGTCCCAACACGCAAGGGGCGCTGGTGGATGCGATTATTGCGTTGCGAAATATTTTTGCTGCCAGTGATGACATGGCGCGTGTTGAACCCGCGGCGCGTCATCTTGTGAATGCGCCGTTAGATATTTCTATGATTAGTGCACTCGCAGAGGATTGGCAGGCGTTGCTGACGGGCGAGTTTTTTGAAGACCCAGAAACGATCAGCGAAAAGGTGAACGATTGTGTTCAGCTTTGCTTGGTCTGCCTACATCATTTGTACTTACAACACCCTCATTTGATCAGTCGCGCGGATCGTCTTCAAGCACTCTGTGACTTAGCTGAAACTCAAACCAGTGACCGATAAAGACAGTATTTTGACAGGTTTGCCCTCATCCCTGTTCATCTTGGTTTATGCTTACTGTGTTGACCCAGCCACACTCTCAGTTAAGAAGTCGACAAGGAGAGGCTTTTGACCACACAAATTCTGATCACTGATGATTCCGCACTGGCGCGTAAGCAGCTCGCGCGAACCTTACCCAAAGATTTAGATGCTGAGGTGCACTTTGCCGAGAATGGCAAGGTGGCTTTAGATGTTTTAAACAGTCAGTCGATCGATATTATGTTCCTTGATTTAACCATGCCGGAATTGGATGGTTATCAAACCCTTGAAGCAATGCAATCTGCCGGGATGACAGTCCCCGTCGTGGTGGTGTCTGGGGATATTCAACCGCTCGCTCAGCAGCAAGTGCTTGAACGGGGCGCGAAAGACTTTGTTAAAAAGCCCATTAGCCGCGAGCGCGTTGAGGCATTGATTAAAGCCTATCTGCCCACCGCAACCGCCTCGGAAACGGAGCGCTCCCATGCACCGAAGGAGAAGCTGAGCCGGCGTGATATTTATATGGAAGTGGTCAACATTGCTATGGGGCAGGCGGCAGATAAACTCGCGCGTCATTGTGGCGTGTTTGTTCACATGCCCCTGCCGCAGGTTAATGTGTTTGAGGTGACTGAATTGACCATGACCATTCGCCACTTGGCACAGTCAGACACCATGAACGGCGTTTGCCAAGGTTTTAGTGGCGAAGGGATTGCTGGTGAAGCTTTAATGCTGATCAGCGATTCCAGTATCAGTGACATGATCGACTTGCTGGATTATCCCGATGATGGCTCGCTCGATAATGAACTCGAGCTGTTGGTCGATATTAGCAATATCTTGATTAGTGCCTTTTTGCGAGGGCTCGGTGAGCAAGCTGCGCTCGAGTTTTCGCAAAGCTATCCGGCATTAATGGGACAACATGTAGAGGCAGATCATTTGATAGCTGCGATGAAAGGCTCTTGGAAACGCACGGTGACCATTGAAGTGAGCTACCAGATCGATGGCACTGAGATTAAGTGCGATCTATTGCTGTTATTACTGGATGAATCGCTACCTTTGTTGGATGCGAAGCTGGCTTATCTGATGGACGAGGAGTAAGGCGATGACAGAAGATTTTGATCAATTCCATTGGATGCTCGATATGGTGCAACACATCGATATGGGATTGATTGTGTTAGACAAAGATTTCCAAATTCAGATGTGGAACGGCTTTATGGTTCACCACAGCGGCAAACACGCTAAGGATGTGCAAAATCGCACCTTATTCGAGGTGTTTCCGGAAATCAACGAGCCTTGGTTTCGCGCCAAATCACAGCCTGTGTTTGAGTTACGCTGCCGCAGCTTTATTGTCTGGCAGCAGCGCCCTTACTTGTTTCGTTGCCGTCACGTGCGTCCGATTACCGGTCAGCTTCCCTTTATGTATCAAAACGTCACTATGCACCCCATGGCCAATACACGCGGTGAGGTGAATCATATGTTTATTTCGATTCAAGATGTGACCAATGAAGCGTTAGCAAGTCAAACG
Organism: Salinivibrio sp. PR5; assembly: GCF_001996085.1. Taxonomy (NCBI): domain Bacteria; kingdom Pseudomonadati; phylum Pseudomonadota; class Gammaproteobacteria; order Vibrionales; family Vibrionaceae; genus Salinivibrio; species Salinivibrio sp. PR5. Next base: position 33,703 of record NZ_MUFK01000008.1, on the reverse strand, counting down.
CCCCGAGCTACCGCACCGACTCGGACTGCGTCGTCGTAACCTCGCTTAGTTTTGATCGTCGTGTGGTGACGATGATAGGTGTTCTGGCTCGCAGAACGCGTAGGTGCCACCAGATAGCGACTTTTTGGCGTAATACATCGCAGCGTCAGAGCAATTGAGCAGTTGTTCGACAGACTCCCCATGTTCAGGATAGCAAGCAATGCCAATACTGGCAGAGAGTCGTGCCTGTTGCCCGTCCCCTACGTCAAAGGGTTTATCTAGGCTGGCAATAATTTTGGTTGCCACGCGCGCTGCATCGTCTGGCTGACTGGTGTACTCGAGAATGACCGCAAATTCATCCCCACCGAGCCGTGCTAGTGTGTCGGAATTACGGATACTATGTCCCATTCGTTTGGTGGTTTCAATGAGCACACAGTCTCCCGCATCATGGCCGTAGGTATCATTTATTTTCTTAAAGCCATCAAGATCGATAAACAAAAGCGCAAAGTGAGCGCTTTGCTGACGAGCTTGAGCCATGACGACATCGGCGCGTTGTTTAAACGCAACACGGTTCAAGGCACCGGTTAAAGTGTCGGTATGCGCCATATGCTCGAACTGAAGATATAGACGTTTGGTCTCATTGATGTCTTGATGGGTGCCGGCCATCCGCAGCGGCTGGCGGTTTCGGTCCCACTCCATAATCTTGCCCTTCGCCAATACCCATACCCAAAACCCATCCTTATGTAGCATGCGGAATTCACACTCATAAAAGGGATCATGGTCACTGAACGCTGCTTCTATCTCTTTCGATGCGCGGCTGAAATCGTCGCTATGACAGAGCTTTTTCCAAGTTTCAAAAGAAGCTGGGGTAAGCTCCTCTTTCTGGTAACCCAAGATTTCGGCCCAACGCTCATTGATGACCAGCTCCCCAGAGGGAATATGCCATTCCCACGTGCCCACATGGGTGCCGCGAATAATTTCATCGAGGCGACGTCGTTCGAGCTTAAGCTCATACTCAGTCCGTCTGGATTTGCTCAGCACCAACCACATGACAGCAAGTCCAGCCCCTAGTAAAAAAATGATCAGCGAGGTAATGACGAGTTGATGGTCTTTTTGCTTTTCGATTTGCTCGGTTTGTGTTGCGACCATCTTTTCAAGTCGGTTCTGATAATGCCAGAGGGACTCTTGCGTGGCGCGGAAATCGCTAATATCGGCGATAATTGAGAAGAGTAATCTTGCCCCCTGATAGTCGATAGGCACCGACGAGACTTCTACGGTTCGGGAGGAGCCGTCCGCCGTACGATGGCGAAAAACAAAATAGTTTCGGTTYTCCAGTTTGGCGAGTTTGCGCTCTTCAGCAATAGCTTCTGGTGATAAATCATTGATATCACCAATGTTCATCTGCGTTAGTTTATCAATTGAATAGCCATAAAATCGACTCGCGGCAGGGTTAGCAGCTACAATCTCACCACTTTCTGGCACGATCAACATCATTACCAGCGTATTCTTTTCAAACATCTGATCAAATGGGTCGACTTGACTCTGTGGCGTGGCAAAGGCTATCGGCACAAGCAAGACGCTTAACAGAAACATCAACAACTGCTTCATCACAAGTGGTGCTCACAGCGCGTGGTCTAAATTTTAAGCGTAACATATAGGTTAATTTGTTGTGTGACAAATGTAACCTAATGCCGCTGAAATCCTTTGCATCACCGTGATTTGAAGCAGAGTGTGACACTCTTCAACATGTTAAGAAAATGTTTTTATTGATAATGCTAACTGGGCTTTTCACAGTGCGGTTTTAAACGATGAGGCACTTTAGGAAGCGCCTTCACGCCTTTTTCTAGCGCTTGAATACGAGTGTCAGGCGATGGGTGGGTCGAGAGTAACTCTGGTGGCGCACCCTCTGAGGCTTCGGCCATGTTTTGCCATAAGGCGACACTCGCACTCGGGTCAAAGCCAGCTTGATGCATGAGCTGTAAGCCAATTTTGTCAGATTCAGACTCCTGCGCACGATTGTAGGGCAGTAAAATCCCTACTTGCACGCCAAGCCCTAAACCGGCCATAGCCATCGCAGCGTATGGGCTGTCAGACATTGACATACCTGTGATGGTGAGTCCCAGCGTGGCGAGTTGAGAGCGAGATAGGCGCTCGTTGCTGTGGTCAGCCAGTACATGTCCGATTTCATGTCCAATCACTGCCGCGAGTTGATCCGGGGTATCTGCCACATTGAGTAAACCCGTATAAACGCCCACTTTGCCCCCCGGTAGTGCAAAGGCATTGACTTGCTCGCTATCAAATACGACTACTTCCCATTCGGAGAAATCTGCCTGTGGGGGCACGACGGCCAAAATAGCATCGGTGACACATTGTACATAGGCATTGATGGCTTGGTCGGAACTAATCGGCTGAGATTGTTTCATCTCTTCGAAAGAGCGTTGACCAAGGTTGGCCATTTGGTCGCCGGAAAACAGTAATAGTTGATTGCGCCCGGTGGGAGAGTGTGCGCATGCTGAGAGCAATATCGTGAGGCTTGCTGACAAAAACACGGTTTTTGCGATGCGTAGCATGGGGGCTCCCTTTATGGTTATACTCGTTGATGATGACAAGCTACTGAAAAAACTAACGTATAGTAATCAACTAGACGCCGTTTTCAATATCGGGCTTTCATGACATGTAGCTTGATCCCACCCAACAGTATGACAAACATCCATAGCGACGATGAAAAATAGAGGCAAAGTGTGAGCATTTGGAAAAAAGCGATGTCATTGGAGGCTTTGAATGCTTCTTCGAGTAATACCTTGGTTGCTCATTTGGGCATAGAGTATACGGCATTTGATGAATCGAGCCTCACTGGGACTATGCCTGTGGCTCCCCATACCCATCAACCTTTAGGCATGTTGCATGGTGGCGCGTCTGTGGTGCTCGCAGAAACGCTGGGATCGTTGGCGGCAAACATGTGTGTGCCCGAAGGTAAGTATTGTGTTGGGTTAGATATCAATGCCAATCACTTGCGTGCGATGCGAAAAGGGACAGTGACTGGCGTGGCAAGTCCTGTACATCTTGGGGCAACCACCCAGGTGTGGAATATCACTATTCACGATGAACGAGGTCGAGACGTGTGTGTAAGCCGACTTACGATGGCGGTACTCACCGATAAACGCGCCGATAAATCGTTGGAGGATTGAGGGAGATGGTGGTTGATATCGAACACGGTAAGCTAATCGTGACCGCGCATGAAGTGGTGATCAAATTGCCCGCAATGAAATTGAGTATGCAGGTTCAATCTGATTCGTTACAGATGATTGCGGATGCCAATGTGTTGGTGGCTGATGCTGGCGATGTTCGTTGGTCACTGCCGTTAAGTGCCCAACATATTGCGTTGATCTCAGATATTACCGGTATTCAACCGCAATAATCTGACTGAAATGAACGGCATCTTCCTCTGGAGGTCGTGAGAAAGGCACACTGTGCAAGCGTTAATCATCACTTGCACAGTGTCGCGGATTGGACGCGTGATTAACTGTGCGACGCGCTGACCTCGTAGCTGGTAAACTTGCGCACATTGATCACGCCTGTATCAAAGATCAGATACTGACCTTTGATCCCTTGTAACACACCACTGACTTCAGGGTGTTTATCAAAGTTATGCGAACTGATCTTGGTAGGGTGCTTAGTGACAGGGTAACTAAAGCTCAATGCATCCAGCTCGGCGGGCTGAACCGCATCGCTACCGAACTGTAGACGAATATCCGCGAGCTCCGATTCAATCGCTTGAGTAAGTCGCGCCGCTTCGGCGTGGAGATCGAGCTGACCATTGTCGCCCTTTAAGATCGCGCGCCAATTGGTTTTATCCGCGACATGTTGTGCAATGGCGACTTCAACCAGCCCAGAAATATGGCGTGTTTTTACCCGAAACAGCGGAAGAGCCTGTGTGGCGCCTTGATCGTGCCAGCGGGTTGGCATTTGGTTAGCGCGAGTAATCCCGACTTTTAACCCAGACGTGTTGGCCAGATAGACGATGTGGTCTGTCATGCAGAACTGCTCTCCCCATTCTGGCTCGCGACACGTCCCTTGTGCATAGTGGCAGGTTTCAGGTTTCATAATACACATGTCGCAGCGGGCGAGCTTTTTCATGCACGGATAACAATGGCCTTGCGAGTAACTCTTTTTGTTTTTCGTCCACACGCATCGCAAAAGATATTGCCAGTGTGGGTCAGGGTTAGGGTTTGTCCAAGGAGAGGGTTGAGATGCAGCTCTTCGCCACCGACACGCAGAAAGTACTGTACCTCTGCGCCGGCTTCTGTGCGCATCTTATCTAAGGTTCCAATCACGACATTGCTCATTCTAGTTTTATTAAGAGCGGCAAGTGTAGCAAATGGCGTGCACGGACGTCAGGTGGGAAAACACAGGCCAGCAGCTACTCGCCTGTGTTTGGCTAATCGTTAGCCGAGGCGGTCTTCAACCATTTGTTTGTTGTCGGTGGCATGTTCACGGTACAGGCTAACCGAGACGACTAACACTTCTTCTTGTGTGTCTTCGTTAATTTGTTCAATCACGAAATAGTCTGCGTCTTGATCTTGAACGCCACGCTCTGCTAAACGCAGCACATCTTCTTGAATGTTTCCTTGGATCTCGATATTGGCGGTCTTCTCAAAATCCCCAAAATCGAGGGTGGATTTGGCAATCAATTCCGGCGCAGCAAATGCATTGAAAGACAGGATTGAAGCAAAAAGCATGGACATCGAGAGGATTTTTTTCATGACGCATCGTTAAGTCGGTGGATTTGCTGACAACCTAGCAAAATGGCGGCTGGAACGTTGTCAGCACTGCGTTAAAACTGAAAAATTCGTTATTTACTGGTGACGAATGAGGCAATGGTATCCGTTAGCGGGATGCATCTTCTACATCATCGCCAAATACGTCGTCTTCCTCGAAGCCGGTAGCATTGCCGAGATGGTCGGCAAGCAGATCGTCATCGGTTGGGATCACGTGCTGTTGTAATGTATCCATGATGGTTCTCCTTGTGCTGCGCCTGTTTTCAAGGCTCAGCGGTTTCCCCTTTTAGTTTGCACATGGCAGTTAGCTGACTCAGGATGCCAGATGACAGTCAGGACCTTTTTGCCAACTGCCCACATTAAACGATTTAGATGGTTGATTGCCATCAGTGTATTCAGTCTATGGCGGCTCGATGTCAGTATTGTGACAAGTTAACCAAAGCGACTATGCGCTTTGAGTTAGCGTTGCGAAGCTGCTGGCTGAGTGAATTGAGCCACGACGGGACAATGGTCACTTAAGCGGTAACGCATCACGGTGTGGTAATCAAAGTGATGCTGGTAGCTATATTGCCACTGCTTGGCTAAAGGTTCACTGACTAAGATGTGATCCACCAAGCGGTTATACATAACTTGATTCCACGATTGGGTTCGATGGTTGTACCGTCTTGCCTTACAGCGTGCTCGGACAGACTCGGTGACGTTTATTAAATGGGGCGGTGTGGGGGACTTTTCAACCAGACGAGTCTGAAAGTCTCGCCAAACGGCATCATCGCTCTCACCAATGTAGCGATTAAAATCGCCCGCGACCACGACGTGTTCGCCCGCATGATGACGATCACTCACCCAATCGGCTAACACGCGCATCTGCTTGTTAAGTTTATCGCAGCTTCGGGTGCCTTGTGATTGATGAAAACAACCTGATTTCAGATGGACAGACAGCATATGAAACGGCGCTTGGTCAGGGGGCGTAATAATCACGTAGGTGGCGTAGCGTAGCGCTGGGACACCAAAAAAGCTGGGTAACGCGATCGCGCGAAGATCTTTTGGATCCGAAACGGTCCATCCATTGCGTACCGCAATGCCAGTCAGTTGTTGACTATTGGGTTTATCGCGCAGCGCGGGGTAGCGGTCAGAAAAGTAATAAGTGTATTGATCGCTGGGTACAACCCGTGCGAGTGCCGCCGGACTATCGACTTCTTGAAACGCGAGCACGTCCGGCGAGAGCTGTTCAAAAACCGAGGCGAGTTGATGGTAGTCTTCGTCACCACGATCTCCAGCGCGTTGATCGCCTTTTAGGGTTAACCATTCAAAGTTCCATGTTGCTATCGTCAGCGCAAAGCTCGGGCACGTTACCGCCCAAAGCATCACTACGATTCCAAACCGCCGGATCACAGTGGCGTAAACCTCAATGATGACTTCATAACTGTGATCTTACTTGAAGCCTGTAAGTCACATTTGATCGAACCCACAAAATGCGGACAAGGTTTGATTTTAACTAACAAAAGTCACAACAATTCATCACAACATTGATGACCTTGTACGCGTTTATTCCTCCGAATTTCTCTATTCGAAACTTCGATGATCTGTATCAACACAATGGCGACCCCACTTGCTATTAAATGCCACATCTTGTGTTGTTTGCTAGTTTTAAATCCAATATATGGTGATGGAGGGCATATGCCAGCGGTAATAAAGCGCGACGGAACACGCGTCTCATTTGATGCTGACCGGATTGTTCAAGCGGTAACTTGTGCGCGAGAATCGGCACAGCGTGCGCAGGGGACGCGTTCGTGTTCGTTATCGGATCAGGCGATTCGATCATTGGCCGATAAGATCGCAACCCAGTTCGCTGGCGAGAAAGAAGTGGATATCGACCACATTCAATATGCCGTGGAAGATGCGCTGATGTCTGGGCCGCATAAAGCGGTTGCACGTGCCTACATTGAGTATCGTCACGATCGCGATATTGCGCGTGAACGCCGTGGCCGATTGAATCACGAAGTGCAAGGCTTGGTGGGACAAACGAACACCGAGCTGTTGCACGAAAATGCCAATAAAGATAGCAAAGTGATCCCAACTCAGCGGGATCTGCTGGCTGGTATTGTCGCCAAGCACTATGCCAAACAACATATGCTACCCAGTGCGGTGGTACGTGCGCATGAATCGGGAGAAATCCATTATCACGATCTCGATTATGCGCCTTTCTTCCCGATGTTTAACTGTATGTTGATTGACTTGGCGGGCATGTTGCAAAAAGGCTTTAAGATGGGTAATGCGGAAATTGCGCCGCCAAAGTCCATCTCGACTGCAACCGCGGTAACGGCACAAATCATCGCGCAGGTGGCCAGTCATATTTATGGTGGTACCACGATCAATCGCATCGATGAAGTGTTGGCACCCTATGTCGAAGCCAGCTATCACAAACACCTAAAAGTGGCGCAAACCTGGTCCATTGCCAAGGCGGATCAATACGCTATGGCACGTACCGAAAAAGAGTGCTTTGATGCGTTTCAGTCGTTGGAGTATGAAGTGAACACCTTGCATACCGCCAACGGGCAGACGCCATTTGTAACCTTTGGCTTCGGACTCGGACAAAGCTGGGCCGCCCGTGCGGTGCAACGAGCCATCCTTGCCAATCGTATTGCGGGCTTGGGCGAAAATCGCAAAACGGCGGTTTTCCCTAAACTTGTGTTTTGTATTCGCGAAGGGCTCAACCGTCATCCTTCAGATCCGAATTACGACATCAAACAGCTTGCGTTGGAGTGTGCGTCCAAACGCATGTATCCCGATATTCTCAACTATGAGCAAGTCGTTCAGGTAACCGGTTCTTTTAAAACACCCATGGGATGCCGCAGCTTTTTAAGCGCCTATCAAGAAAATGGTGAGTGGGTCCACGAGGGACGCAATAACTTGGGGGTGGTCAGTGTTAATTTACCGCGATTGGCGATTGAGGCTGAAGGCGATGAAGAGACATTCTTTGCGCGCCTAGATGCCACGCTTAATATTGCCCGCCAAGCCTTGGATACCCGTATTGCACGTTTTAAAGGGGTGAAGGCCCGTGTTGCGCCGATTTTGTACATGGAAGGGGCCTGTGGCGTACGTCTTAATGCGGATGATGACGTGAGCGAGATTTTTAAAAACGGTCGCGCATCTGTCTCCTTAGGGTATATCGGATTGCATGAGACCATCAATGCTCTATACGGCAGTGAACCTCATCTCTACGACAGCGTGATTAAACAGAAAAAAGCCAAGGCAATAGTCGCGTATTTACATGATGCGACGGAGCGCTGGAAAGAAGAAACGGGCTACGGCTTTAGTTTGTACAGCACACCGAGTGAAAACCTGTGCAGTCGTTTTTGCCAACTCGATACCAAAGCCTTTGGAATGATTGAAGGGGTCACAGATAAAGGCTATTACACCAACAGTTTCCACTTAGACGTGGAAAAGCAGGTGACGCCCTACGATAAGATTGATTTTGAAATGGATTATCCACGCTTGGCAAACGGCGGATTTATTTGTTATGGCGAGTACCCCAACATGCAGCATAACACCGAAGCGCTCGAAAATGTTTGGGACTATAGCTACACACGTGTGCCTTACTATGGGACCAATACGCCTATTGATGAGTGTTACGAGTGTGGATTCACAGGGGAATTTGATTGCACCAGTAAAGGGTTTACCTGCCCTGCATGCGGCAACCATGATCCCGCCAAAGTATCGGTCACGCGCCGTGTCTGCGGTTACTTGGGCAGTCCTGATACGCGGCCATTTAATCCGGGTAAACAACAAGAAGTGATTCGTCGCGTCAAACACATGTAGGAGAGGGGCGTGAACTACCACAAGTACATTCCTATTGATGTCGTGAATGGTCCCGGCACACGGTGCACATTGTTTGTCTCGGGTTGTGAGCATCAGTGTCGTGGCTGTTACAATAAATCAACATGGTCGCTTACCAGCGGCCATCCATTCACGGATTTAATGTGTGAGCAAATCATGCGCGATCTCACGGATACGCGTGTTCCAAGGCGTGGCTTATCACTGAGTGGTGGTGACCCCCTGCATCCTGCCAATCTCACCAGTGTAAAATTATTGTTACAAAAGGTGGGCAAGCACGCACCAGACAAGGATGTTTGGCTATGGAGTGGTTATACCTTGGCGGATCTCTCGCCGGAACAACAAGCAATATTGGCTTACGTTGATGTGCTGATTGATGGGAAGTTTATACAATCTCGCGCCGATCCTAACTTGGTCTGGCGAGGGAGTGACAACCAATGCGTACACTTTTTGTCCGAGCGAGCCCAGCAGTGGCAAGAGAATCAGCGCTGAGAGGTTGCCAATTTTCCCGCATGGGGTAGGGTATTACGTATCTTGAGCATCCAAGCCTAAAAGGACGTAATACTATGTTAGATCTGCTCTCGCCTGCCCAGCAGGATCCGATCCTCTCTTTGTCATTGGCATTTCGTGACGATCCTCGTGAGCACAAAATGGATTTGGGCATTGGTGTATATCGTGACAGTCACGGGCAAACACCGATTATGCAAGCGGTTAAAACCGCGCAGCAATCATTGGCGCAAAGCCAGCAAACCAAAGCCTATGTTGGCCTTGCTGGCAATGAAAACTTCAACCAAGCCATGGTTGATCTACTGCTGAAGGGTACGGATGCTTACCATCGCTGTGCCGCAGTACAAACCCCGGGTGCGAGCGGTGCGTTGCGGATGCTGGCTGACTTGATGCATCTCGCCAAGCCGGTGACCACGGTATGGCTTACTGACCCAAGCTATGTGAACCACAAACCTGTCATGGAAGCGGCAGGCCTAACGGTCAAGTTCTACCCGTATTTCAATCGAGACACCAAGATGGTGGATACCGATGCCATGCTGAATGCATTGTCTCAAGCCGGCGCTGACGACGTGGTGTTACTGCATGGCTGTTGTCATAATCCAACGGGAGCGGACATTAGCCTGAAAGAGTGGGAAGCAATCACTGATCTGGCTAATCGCAATGGCTTTACTCCGTTTGTTGATATTGCGTATCAAGGGTTTGGAGATGGCGTAGATGAAGATGCGCGTGGCCTACGTGTGTTAGCCGATAATGTTGAAGAGATGCTGATTGCTACCTCTTGCTCGAAAAGCTTTGGCCTGTATCGTGAGCGTACCGGTGCTGCCATTGTAGTGGGTAAATCAGCCAAAGAAGCGCAAAATGCCAAAGGACGTATTTTGCAGCTGGCGCGTAGCACCTACACCATGCCACCGGATCATGGGGCGGCGATCGTCGAAACCATCCTCACCGACGACGCCCTCACGAAGCAGTGGCGCGAAGAAATCGAAGCGATGAACACGCGCATTAACCGCCTGCGTGAGGGCCTAACGGCAGCTTTACGCGATCGAACCGGTGATGGCTACTTTGACTTTATTCAACAGCACCGCGGGATGTTTTCTGTCTTGGGATTGAGCACAGAGCAAGTCAATCAACTGCGTGATAAGCATGGCGTGTATGCGGTTGGAGATAGCCGTATCAATATTGCCGGCTTAGCGGAGCGCCATATTGATACACTGGCCGATGCGCTGGTGGACGTAACGCGTTCTTAATTTAGCGCGGGTTGTATAACGGAAGAGGGCTTTTAGCGCATATTGCTAGGCCCTCTTTTTTGTCAGTGTAAAACGCGCATGCGGATGTAGAAAAAGGTGCGCCCTTGAGAAGACAAGGGCGCAAGCTGGTTCATGTGGATGGGGGATAATGAACTAGCTTAAATCGACATCTTTACAGCCAAAGAAGTATGTCGCGAGAAAGCCAACCACATAAGCGATAAGCAGTCCGGCAACAAAGATCAGCATGCCCGGGAAAATGCCGCTATCTGTTATTGGCAAGGGATAACCGTAGTCTTGTCATACAGTTGCCACATTGACTGATATTGCTGCTCCCTCCAACGGCGGATAGCAGTTGCGCGACGGTATTGGCAGTGATTTTGGCCATGGGGGCGATCCTCTGGAGCTAAAAATAGTTAATCACGATGGAGGGCTGCACGAATAAAACCGTTGTGCTCGGTGAGGCGAGTTTTTGCTTGCTCGGCATCCAAATCGGCCAAAATCATCAAGATGGCGGTTTTGCAATGACGATCGCATGCGCAGAGGGCCTGTTCAGCCACCGCTTTTGAGGCGCCGGTTGCCTCCACCACAATATTGATTTGGCGTTGGATCAGTTTGGCGTTAGTGGCTTCAACATCAACCATCAGGTTACCAAACACTTTACCGCTGCGGATCATTGCTCCAGATGTCAACATATTGAGGACGAGCTTTTGCGCGGTACCGGCTTTCATGCGCGAAGAGCCGGTGACGACTTCAGGCCCCACGATGGGCAGAATGGCAACATCTGCCGACTCAGCCATTTGGCAATGAGGATTACAAGCAATCGATGCTGTCATGGCGCCAATGGTTTTCGCATAGGCTAATCCGCCGAGTACATAGGGTGTACGACCGCTCGCCGCAATGCCGACAACCACATCTTTATCGGTTAGGTTGAGTGAGCGTAAATCGTCTTGGCCTAGTTGCTCGTTATCTTCAGCGTTTTCCACCGCCTTTAAAATAGCTTGATGGCCACCCGCGATAAGCCCAATGACTTGATCCGGATGTGTGCCATAGGTGGGAGGACATTCGCTGGCATCCAAGATGCCCAAGCGGCCAGATGTTCCCGCACCCATGTAGATTAAGCGTCCGCCGTGTGCAAATGCATGCGTAATTGCATCCACCACTTGCGCAATTTGTGGCAAGACGGCTTTCACCGCAAGCGCCACTTTTTGGTCTTCATCGTTGATCACTTGCAGCATTTCGACCGTTGAAAGTGTGTCTATCTCTGCACTGGCTGGGTTGCGGCTTTCTGTGACCCATCCGCTTAAATCAATTGTCATGCTTTGTTCTCACATCAGCTGTTATTTGACGGCGATTCTATGGAATAAAATATTCCAATATAGTGATCAAAATCACTGTTATGGTTATTCTTTATACACGGTTATTCTGGAATAATGTCGATAATACTTGGGGTAAATGGCGCTTAATATGCAGGTGAATGATGCTTTTTCAGCAATTTAGGGATATTCGATGTAATTCCAATATTGGAATAATTTATTTATGGCGTTGAGGCGTTATGTCAATTATCAATAAAATTTTGGCTCGGCGGACACAATTGTCGCAGCGCGGGTGCCTGATTGGCGATTGGGTTGTCGCGCATCCAGAGAAAGCGGCGCAGCTAACGAGCCAAGCGCTGGCTAAGCAGGTGGGGGTGAGTCAATCGAGCATTGTGAAATTCAGCCAAAAAATGGGTTACAAAGGATACAGTGAGTTCAAGTTGGCGCTGAATGAAGAGATTGGCCGTAAGCAAGTGATGCAATCGACACCGATGCACAGTGACATCTTAGCTGATGATCCGATGACGGTGATTTCCCAAAAGTTAGTCAAAGCGAAAACGGAGGCCATGTTTCAAACTACCAATGCCCTTTCTTATGAAGCCTGTCATCAAGCGGTAGCGTGGCTTAATGGAGCACGTCGGGTACAAGTGGTGGGGATTGGCAGCTCGGCGCTGACTGCGAAAGATCTGAGTTTTAAATTATTGAAACTAGGGATCACGGCGCTGTGTGAACAAGACAGTCATGTACAAATTGCCGTCGCGCGCACATTGGGGGTGGATGACGTGCAAATTGTCATTTCATTTTCGGGGGAGCGAAAAGAGATTTTAGTCGCCACGGAGGCGGCTAAAGAACAAGGTGCCAAGGTGATCGCCTTATTAGGACCCGGCCGAAGTCGTATCAGACACATCGCAGACATTACGTTCGATACCATTGCCGACGAAACCAAACATCGCAGTTCGTCGATCGCGTCCCGCACGGCGCAAAATGTGATCACAGATTTACTGTTTATCAGTTTGGTGCAACAAAGAGATGAGAGCGCTCGGCAATTGATCAGTGATATTTCATCCGATATCAAACAGATCTTATCGTGATGAGCTTAAAGGGACGCGTGATTAAAAAGGCCCGATGCAATCAGGCCTTATTGTGTGCGGATGCTCTGGCACCCAGACAGGTAGATGCGGGATAGTGCTTAGCGTTTATTCTTTAAATAGCGCTTACGCCGTGCTTCTTTGTTCGCCGCTTTTTCTGCCTCGCGGCGTGCGGTTTCTTCTTCCACTTGCACTAATTCAGTTTCAATCATATCGGGCGCTTCTAGGGTGATGCCACCCAGCGCGCCGGCGCGGAGGTCGTGAAGCAGAATTTCTGATGCTTTATGAATATCGACCCGCCCGCCAGCACGCAAACAACCGCGTTTCGCCCCAATCGCCTCCATCAACTCGATTTCAGTTTCGGGTAAATCGTCTAGCTGATAACGCTCTTGCAGACGTTCTGGATAGGCGCTGGCTAGGTACTCGACGGTGTAAAACGCCACTTCGTCGTAGTCCATTGCCGTGTCTTTGACGGCGCCGGTTGCCGCGAGGCGAAAACCGCTATGTGGATTCTCTACTTTTGGCCATAGAATTCCCRGTGTATCCGAAAGCACTACGCCATTTTGCAAGTTAATTCGTTGCTGCTGGCGCGTCACAGCGGGTTGGTTACCGGTTTTTGCTATCACCCGGCCGGCAAGGCTGTTAATGATGGTTGATTTCCCTACATTGGGGATCCCCATGATCATCGAGCGAATATTTTTGCCCATGGCCTCGCGATGAGGAGCAAGCGCGCGGCAACGCTCCATGATTCGATTGACTTCACTTTGCTGCTGCGTGGTGATGGCCATAGCAGAAACGCCTTGCTCTTGCTCCAGATGTGCCATCCACATATCTGTCATGGCAGGATCGGCAAGATCGCGCTTGTTCAATACTTTGATAACAGGCTTATCGCCACGCAGCGTGCGGATCAGCGGGTTCTCGCTACTAAAGGGAATGCGTGCGTCGAGTACTTCGATGATCACATCGATCTTAGGAACGACTTCTTCGATTTCTTTCCGCGCCTTGTGCATATGGCCCGGAAACCATTGAATCTTATTGTTAACCATTTGAAAAATTGCCTTTTATCATCCGCAGTCACTCGCGGGCAGCGTTTTATCTTTTATACGTTTTCGAGTGACAGTCATATTAACTCTTCATCCTATCACTTTTTGATCCAAAAGCAGGAGTAGAAAGCCGTTGCGGAGGCGTATCGCCGTTTTATGTATGCAAATAAATACAAAAAAGGTCAGCTGTGAAAGCTTTGCTAGACTAAATGTGTTTGTGTGGGCGGTTGTGCCAAGTGATGTAGAACAGCGCTCATTTTCTGGTTAGCCATTTTGCTAAGAGAGAAAGCGACTATGTTACGACGGAAAAAGAATAAGAATCTAACTGATACTGAAATCACGGTATTACAGCAAAAGTACAATGCGATATGGGACGGTAATGCTGTCATCGAGTTTGAACCAGATGGCACAATTATTCGGGCTAACGAGAACTTTCTTGGTGCAGTGGGTTATCGCTTGGATCAAATTCAGGGACAGCATCACCGAATGTTCTGTCCGCCTCATGTTGCCAACCACCCAGACTACGGCTTGTTGTGGCAGAAAGTTCAGCAAGGCGAGAACGTCTCCGGCATCTTTGAGCGCATTGATGCGCAGGGGAATACGTTATGGCTCGAAGCGAACTATTTTCCTGTGCGAGATGAACAAGGAAAGGTGATCAGTGCCGTCAAGATCGCGGCGGATGTGACGCAACGAAAGCAGGAAGCCGATAAAACGGGTTCAATCATGCAAGCACTCGATCGCTCACAAGGGGTGGTGGAGTACGATATTGATGGAACGATAAAAACGGCTAATCGCAATTTTCTCTCGCTAGTGGGGTATCAGGCTGACCAATTGCAGGGTAAGCCTCACAGTGTGTTGTGCGAAAGTACCTTTAACGAAGACTACCCACAGTTTTGGCCTCAGCTTGCCCAAGGACAGTTTCAATCCGGACTGTATCGCGTGCTCTCGAAAACCGGTGACATTATTTGGGTCGAAGGAAGCTATAACCCGATACGAGACGGTCAAGGAAATATCATCAATGTGATTCAGTTTGCGCGCGATGTCACTCAACGCATTGAGCGAGAGCAAGAGATCCAGTGCACCATTAAGGAAGCATCGGAAATTGCTAGCAGTACGTCTGAGCAAACGGCACAGGTCTGCCAAGAGGGGCTTAACTATTTGCAAGAAGCGCTCACGACATCAGCGTTGATTGCACAGCAGGTTGGCCAAGCCACCGTCAGCATTGAAAAGTTAAATGCGCAGTTTGCTGATATTGAAAAAATCGTCCACACCATTCGTGATATCGCAGAGCAAACCAATTTACTCTCACTGAACGCAGCGATTGAGGCTGCGCGCGCAGGTGAGCAAGGGCGGGGATTTGCTGTTGTTGCCGATGAGGTGCGCCAGCTATCGCAAAGGACCAGCTCTTCCACCAGCGAGATTGCTAATGTCGTTGAAAATAACCGTAGCTATATTGAGGCAATACGAATATCGATACAAGAAGCCCAAGGCACATCAGATACGGGGAAAGATAAAATCGAGCAGGTAGCGGCATCGATGGAAGAAATTGAGCGCGGTGCGCAGTCTGTCTCGTCGATGGCGACAGAGCTGATCCAACTGCAGCAATAAGAGGCTCAGGAGAAATACCGCAGTGCCTGGCCCTGCACATGCTTGAGCCAGACACGCTCGGCGCGATTTAGGATTGGCTGGATTGAGTGTCTGAATCAAATTGCTTGATTAAAACAGAGGTATCACAGCGGCCAAACCCGCGCTGTTGGAGTTGTGCGTAGCGCTGATCAACTTGTTGGGTGAGAGGGAGATCCACGCCTAATTTGGCGGCTTCGTCTAAACAAAAGCCAAGGTCTTTGCGCATCCAGTCAATGGCAAAACCGAAATCAAACTGATCGTCTGCCATGGTATGGGCGCGGTTGCTCATCTGCCACGAGCCTGCTGCACCGTGCTGAATGGCGCTAATCATTTTGTCGATATCTAAATTGGCCGACTGGGCAAATGCGATCGCTTCTGACAAGCCCTGCAAAACGCCCGCAATACAAATTTGATTGGCCATTTTACAGCGCTGTCCACTGCCATGGGGGCCGATGTGTTGGCTCGCCTTGGCGTAAGCGCGCATGACGGGTTCAACGCGTTCAAAAACGGATGGCTCACCTCCAACCATAATGGTCAATGCGCCATTTTCCGCGCCTGCTTGTCCGCCCGACACAGGAGCATCTAGAAACTGGATGCCTTGTCGGCCACAGACGTCAGCGAGCTCTAAGGCCAGTTCAGCTGATGTCGTGGTATGATCGACCAGCACACTGCCTTTTTTCATATGGGCAAGCACTCCGATATCGCCATACACGACGCTTCGCACATCGTCATCGTTCCCGACGCACATAAAAACAATATCGGCGTGAGAGGCAGCCTCCGCCGGTGTCGTACCGAAGGCCCCTTGATATTGCTCTGACCAGTGTTCTGCTTTAGCCGTTGTGCGGTTATAGACAGTGGTTGGAAAGCCATTTTTTTGTAGATGTCCGGCCATGGGAAACCCCATGACGCCTAGGCCAATAAAAGCCACAGAAGGAGTTTGAGTTGTCATATAGCATCCTTGTTGTTATATGAGCGATAATTTATCAGAAACTTAACCTGATTTGTTCCTTCAGATGATAATCTTGTACCATCACATTTTGTGTTGTAACACGGATTACTATGACAGCACCTCAATCTATCGCTTTAACCATTGCACACATCAACGACACCCACTCGCATTTTGAATCGACACCTGTTTCGCTGAGCTTGGATAGCACACAGACGCGTGTTTATGCGAACTGCGGTGGCTTTGCACGTATTGCATCTGCCGTTAAGCGTTTTCGTGCTGAGGCGGACCAGAAAGGCCACGCGTTCATGTTCTTGCATGCGGGGGATTGCTTTCAAGGTACCTTGTACTATTCCCTATTTAAGGGGCAAGCCAATGCCGATATGCTCAATCAGTTGGGGATTGATGCGATGGCAATCGGGAATCATGAGTTAGATCAGGGCAATGGTCCGGTTGCTGATTTTCTTGATCGTATTACCTTTCCCTTGCTGGCCGGCAATTGGCACGTTGCCAATGAAGCTACAGACAAAGAAAAGCGCGTCAGTGAAAAGCCCGCGTTATTGCCGTATTTGCCCGAACAGAAACGCGCCAGCGTGATGATCAAGACGATAGCAGGGCGTAAGGTGGGTATTTTTAGTCTCGCGGTCGAGCAGATGGCTGCACTGGCTAACCCTGATCATGACACGCCTTTTTTGCCTGTCACAGAAATTGCCAAAAACACGGTAGCATACTTGCGTTTGCAAGGGGTCGGTACTGTGATCCTGCTCAGCCACTTAGGGTATGACAAAGATAAATCATTGGCTGAATCCGTCTCTGGCATTGATGTGATTGTGGGCGGGCATACCCATGTCTTGCAGGGTGACTTTCAAAACATTGGCCTCGACAGCCAAGACCCTTACGGTTATCAAGTGAATGATACCTGGATTGTCCAAGCCGGTTGCCACGCTCAGGCAATTGGACGTTTTACCTTAACGCTAGATGCCAAAGGGCGCCCGACTCATTTTGAGGGGCAAAACTATTTATTGTTAGGCCGTAGTTTGGCGATGGATGCGTCGCGCGAGCATAAACTGACTGCTTCCTCATACCAAGCGGCACGTGACTATTTGAACCAACAGCCAAATCTTCTGATCTTGCCGAGTGATCTCACGCTCAAGCAGTATTTGCAGCAAACTTATCGCCCTCGGGTAGCACAGTTAGAAAGTGACATTGTCACGCATGTGCCACAGCGGTTGCGTCATGTTCGCGTGCCGGATCAGCAAGGCGGCAGTGATGTCGCGCCATTGGTGACGGAAAGCTTTCTATGGGCGGCGCGTGAACAGGGTATCGAGGCAGATTTTGCCATCCATAATGCCGGCGGCGTTCGGGTGAGCTTAAATGCGGGTCCGCTTTCTGCCGCACTTATCGCTGGTTCATTACTTCCGTTTGCGATTGATGTGATTGCGTATCGGGTAACTGGCGCGCAAATCCGCAATGCGCTGGAAGGTGCGATTAATAATGCCACGGATAATGGGGTGATTGGACTCGGATCGGGCAGTTTTCCCTATTGTGCCGATCTGCGCTATCGCTATGAAGCATGGCAGCCAATGGGCGGGCGCATCACCCAATTAGACATTAAGCGCGGTCAGCACTGGATTGCGATTGATGATGAGCGCCAATACGTTGGTGTGTCATCTTCATATACCGCGCAAGGTAAAGAGGGATATGACGCTCTTCAAACCGGCCGTCGTCGCTCAATTGGTTTATCGATGGCAGAATGCTTCATGCAATACGCGCGAGCGCAAGATGTATTGCAACTCCCTGACCAGCCTTTGGTGTGTTATCTCGCATCACCTCAGCAGGGCGAAAGCTGCTGGCAATCATAATCACTTACTTGGCCCATCCCTTGCTTACTATCAGATGAAGGATAACCACGGCACTTTGTTGCCTCAAGGTTAAGTTTTCATCTCCATGGTCGATATGTATCTAGGAACGCAGTTTATCGGCACACGAATAGAAAGTGAGGTTCGTATGGAAATGCGTGATTGGTTCGATGTGGGTTTAATCACCTTTTGGCTACTCGCGTGGGCATCGCTAGTGTATTTTGTGCCCGTTATTTAAGCGAGTTATCCGTGGTGGCGTTGTGGGATGCGCGCTTTAAACGCACTCCCCAACGCACCAGTAACGGTTGTAAATAAATGGGTAACTGAATGGCCCCAATGAGGGGTAAAAATACCGGCCCCAATGCGGCGCCAGCTACTGTATAAGTGAGTAACACGTTGCGGTTCACGGCGGTAACTGCGGCAATCATACTGGCTTCTTCCCCGTATCGCCGGTAGATAATGTACGCAACTGCAAAGAAAAGCATGCATAATGCGACTGAAATTGCTAACAGCTCCAAGGCGTAACCGCTATCCTTCTGCCACATGGCGCCAATCGGACCCACTAAGCCCAGTGGAAAGCTAAACACCAATACAATCGTGAACTGCGCCAGTTTTCCATGAATACGTTTTAATTTTTCAGGCTTAATCCATGCGTGAAACAGCGCGGCCATTCCCATCGGACCAAAAATAAAGATCACAAGCCTCGCAATATAACTGTGTAAGTCGAGTGAGAACGCTTCGCCACTCAATAGGCTCAGATTAATAAAGAGAACAATGGGCATCAGTAACGTCGACGCAATGGTGTATGCCATGGCGATCAATGCGTCCATTTCTAATGAGCGAATAATGGCAGGTGTTGCGAATAACGAGCCAGTGGCACAGATCCCGCTGATCGCGAGTAGCATGGTATCGGAGGCGCCCAGTCCCCATGCAATCGTACAGGTAACGATAGTCAGAACCACGGCATGAACAAACGCATAGAGCCAAACTCGCCATTGCCCGAGTGCTTTTACCAATAAGGACTGATTGATCCCGAGTAAGGTAAATAACATTAATGCGAATAACACATAGGGCAGGTAGGGAAAAAGCGCTAATGAAAGGTCAGGAAACGCAAAACCGATTACAGCGGCAATAAAAAGAAACAACGCAGAATGTCGAGCAAGAAATGCCAGCATAGACAGCACCCTAATCACATGTGTAACGGCAATGTTACCAGCTTTTTTCTGCAAGTGAGTAAAGATTGTTCGTTTTCGTCGATTTATACGCAAAAAAGCCTGATATAGCATGTAGCAGAAGGCAGGTTCAGCAATCGATGTTGTTTAAAATCGACCATATCTCCCATGATTTATCTTAGCTCTTTATTTAACCGAAAATTAACAAAAGTCATTGCGGTGGATAGCCGTGTTTCGGATAAATAAAACTAATGGCTAGGTTGAATTATCATCAGTGTAGAATCTAAGTCACTGTTTCTATAATGCGCCGCGAGTGATTCAGAAAACAAAGCGAGGATCGTATGACAACTGTTACGGCAAACATGCCACGCACACGTCGATCTTACGCGGTGACAATCAAAGGACTGATCGCTCATGCCATGGATGTGTTGTTCACCAGCAACACCAATGCACATGCTTATGATGCAAGCCGTTTACCCGCACATTTGCAACGTGATATTGGCATAAACCGATAAGATGACCTGATAAAAAGTAAAGCGCCATATCATAACGATATGGCGTTTTTTTTGTTCTATCGCGACGGTTAACGTAAAGAAACCGGTGCGCGACTAGTACTTTGGCTTGGATCATGGCAGGTTAGCTATTGACGCTAAACGTATTTTAATGGAGCAACAAACACAATGGGATGGTTTTCTAAATTATTCTCACGAAACGATGCCCCTCGCAAGGCATCAGCCCCAACAGTGACCCCGACTGAGTACAAAGGCTATCTTATTTATCCCGAAGCAACGCCAGAAAACGGGCAGTACCGAGTGTGTGGGCGAATTTGTAAACAGCAGGGACAAGAAACACTCACGCATCAGTTTATCCGCTCAGATTTATTGGGGAATCAGGAAGATGCTAATAGCTTGATGCTAGTCAAAGCCAAAATGATGATTGACCAGAATGGCGATCGCCTATTTTGACCTTACTTCTGGCATGGCCTTCTGCGCCATACCAAAACTAATGCATAAATATTCGAAACAAAAAAAGATAAAATGTAGCACTGATCACATTTACACCAGAATTGCGATCCTTGCCCTGTGGTGATTGTCGCTCAAACTCGTTAAGTTAGTGATGTTGCGTTGCTAAGCATCGGACGCTGACAACAGACTGCACCCACGTCGCACGTGCCTTATGTGGTGCTTGCGGCGTTATTTTTTATCGATTTTTCGCAGTCTTTATGGGTTTTATCAAGGTATGCCTTTTTTTGTCAGTATTATGCCTACAGGTGCTTGATATTTGACCTGTGGTTCGTTACAAAAAATTTCTCATAAGCCAATAGTCAGGGAATAGCTATGCAGATTGGTGTTCCAAAAGAAAGGCTCGTTAATGAAACGAGAGTTGCTGCGACACCAAAGTCGGTGGAGCAGTTGATAAAACTCGGCTTTGAAGTAGCAGTTGAAAAAGGCGCTGGCGAGCTAGCGAGCTTTGAAGACACAGCCTATGAACAAGCCGGGGCGAGTATTGTCGATACCGAAGCCGTTTGGCAATCGGATATCATTTTCAAAGTGAATGCACCGGGTGTGGTTGAAGAGACCGGCCAAGATGAAATTGCGCTCATTAAAGAAGGTGCCACGCTAGTCAGCTTTATTTGGCCAGCGCAAAATGAAGAGTTGCTGGCGCGTTTGGCGGCTCGCAAGATTAATGTGATGGCGATGGACGCGGTGCCAAGGATCTCCCGTGCACAATCGCTGGATGCGCTAAGTTCGATGGCCAACATTGCTGGTTATCGCGCGGTGGTCGAAGCCGCGCATGAGTTTGGCCGTTTCTTCACTGGACAAATCACTGCGGCAGGTAAAGTGCCACCTGCGAAAGTCTTTGTTGCGGGCGCTGGTGTGGCCGGGCTTGCCGCCATTGGTGCCGCAGGTAGCTTAGGGGCGATTGTCCGTGCGTTCGATGTACGCCCTGAAGTGAAAGAACAAGTTGAAAGTATGGGCGCCGAGTTTTTAGAGGCTGATTTTAAACAAGACAATTCAGGCAGTGGCGATGGGTATGCCAAAGAGATGTCTGATGAGTTTAATAAAGCCGCAGAAAAGCTCTACGCTGAACAAGCGCAAGATGTCGATATTATTATCACGACCGCGCTCATCCCCGGCAAACCTGCCCCGAAACTGGTGACCAAAGAGATGGTCGACAGTATGAAACCGGGTAGCGTGATTGTTGATTTGGCCGCTGCAAACGGCGGTAACTGCGAATACACGGAAAAAGATAAAGTGATCACAACACCCAACGGGGTGAAAGTGATTGGCTACACCGATATGGTGGGCCGCTTACCGACGCAGTCATCACAGCTGTATGCCACCAACTTGGTCAACCTCACCAAACTCCTTTGCAAAGAAAAAGATGGCAATATCGGCATTGACTTTGACGATGTGGTGATTCGTGGTGTGACCGTCATCAAAGAAGGTGAAGTCACATGGCCTGCGCCACCGATTCAAGTTTCGGCGCAACCTAAAGCGGCACCGAAGGCCGAGCCTGCGCCGAAAGCCGAGCCTAAGAAAACCTCTCGTGCGACCAAATATGGTTTGATGGCCGCGGCTGCCGGGGCATTTGGGTGGATCGCGAACTATGCGCCGAGCGAGTTTCTTTCTCACTTCACGGTGTTTGTTTTGGCCTGTGTGGTCGGCTACTACGTGGTCTGGAATGTCACTCACGCACTGCATACACCACTGATGTCGGTTACCAATGCGATTTCCGGGATTATTATTGTGGGCGCATTGCTGCAAGTTGGACAAGGCATTGGGTTTGTCACCTTCCTCGCATTCATTGCCGTGTTGATCGCGAGTATCAATATATTTGGCGGCTTTACTGTTACAAAGCGCATGCTTGAAATGTTCCGTAAAGGGTAAGGAGAAACAATGTCTGAAGGATTGGTACAAGCTGCGTACATTGTATCGGCGTTGTGTTTTATTCTGAGTTTGGCTGGACTGTCCAAGCAAGAATCAGCGCGTGCCGGTAACTATTACGGTATTACCGGGATGGCGATCGCATTAGTCGCGACGATTTGGGGTCCTGAAGTACAGGGCGTTGGTTGGATTATTCTTGCGATGGTCATCGGTGGTGCGATTGGTATTTATTATGCCAAGCGTGTTGAAATGACCGAAATGCCTGAGCTGGTGGCCATGCTACATAGCTTTGTAGGTTTGGCTGCGGTACTAGTGGGCTTTAATACCTATATTGATCATCCACCATTGACCGGTGCGATGCTTAATATCCACTTGGTTGAGATCTTCCTCGGTGTATTTATTGGCGCGATTACCTTCACCGGTTCAATTGTCGCCTTTGGTAAACTCCGTGGAGTGATTTCTTCCAAAGCCTTGATGCTGCCACACCGTCACAAGTTGAATCTAGCCGCGGTTGTCGTCTCGTTCTTGTTGCTGATTAGCTTTGTGAATGCGGAAGGGTCAACGGCAGCACTGTTGATTGTAACCGTCATTGCGTTAGCGTTTGGTTATCACCTCGTGGCCTCGATTGGTGGTGCAGACATGCCAGTTGTGGTGTCGATGCTTAACTCCTACTCAGGCTGGGCAGCTGCCGCCGCAGGCTTTATGCTAGCAAACGACCTGTTGATCGTGACGGGTGCGCTGGTAGGTTCGTCGGGTGCGATTCTGTCGTACATCATGTGTAAAGCCATGAACCGTTCGTTTATCAGTGTGATTGCGGGTGGGTTTGGTTCTGATGGTACGGCGTCATCCGGTGACGAGGAGATGGGTGAGTACCGTGAAGTGACCGCCGAAGAGGTTGCTGAGATGCTGAAAGACTCAAAAAGCGTCATCATCACCCCAGGCTATGGCATGGCGGTTGCTCAGGCGCAGTATCCCGTCTATGAAGTGACAGAGAAGCTTCGTGGGATGGGTATTGACGTACGTTTTGGTATTCACCCTGTTGCGGGTCGTTTGCCCGGTCACATGAACGTATTGTTAGCCGAAGCGAAAGTCCCTTATGACATCGTGTTGGAAATGGATGAAATCAACGATGATTTCCCTGAAACGGACACTGTCTTGGTGATTGGCGCGAACGATACGGTTAACCCTGCCGCGACCGAAGACCCGTCAAGCCCGATTGCAGGTATGCCAGTGCTTGAAGTGTGGAATGCACGCAACGTGGTGGTATTTAAGCGTTCTATGAATACCGGCTATGCTGGGGTACAAAACCCGCTGTTCTTTAAAGAGAACAGTGCGATGTTGTTTGGTGATGCGAAACAAAGCGTTGAGGCAATATTTAAAGCGCTTTGATTGGCAAAAAGCATCAATATAGGTATAAAGAGTCAGCGAAGGCTGGCTCTTTTTTTGGGCGGGAGGGTTCACGTTGAACTGCGGTGTCATCGTTACCGATTGCTTTCATCGTGTGCAATACACCGAACTTACATTGCACTGACATTTCATTCACGTTGGGTGATAAGCTTGCGACTATGCGAATCCTGCTGTTAATGACCCTGGCGCTTATGGCGGTGCCAACGAGTGCTGCAAGCTCTTTCTCTGAACAAATGACAGCGTTCAGAGCACAGCTATTGCTTGCCGATCCGGTGGCACGATATAACCTCATTGGCATTAATCGCGCCTTCCCCAAGGTCTTACTCAGTCCCGACAGTTTATTGCCACAAACCGCTAATTACCCGCTTAAAGACATTCGTCGTTTGTACCAAGCCGCACAAAAGTGCCAAGGGCCGTGGCCTGTTCACCCCAAAGTGACTGAGCCTTTAGTGTTCACGCGCGCCATGTGTAATCACACTCAGTTGCCGGTTGCTTGGTTTTCCCGCTCAGGGTTTATCCATCCAGGAGGAGGCAGCTATGCGGCGAAATATGTCGAACAATTTCCGTCTCGGCGCAGTGAGCTGACCCGATTTTTTCATATTCAAGAACGGCCAACGGCTCAACCGGATACCTTGTTGGGGCGGTTGCAGCGTATGGATAACGCTGCTGTCGAAGCGCTGAATAGTGGTGCGAAATCGCTACTCAGTAGTGATGAAATGTGGGTTCGTGTCGGTAGCTATTATCACTTGTACCCTTCGACACAATGGCAGCCATTATTAGCAGAATTCGATTTGCGTTTGTCCGCGATGGGCGAACAAGATTTTTGTTTGGCGCGCGTGGGAAACATTTGCTGGAATGAAGAAAAAGCGCCGACGTATTGGCCCTATTTGGTTGGTGCTTTGATTGTTATCAACCTTGCGGCGCTCGGAGGTTGGGCATTTAACCGTTGGACGGTTCAGCGCCGGTTGATGCAAGAGCGGATGCTGGTGCTACAGATCCTCACCCACGAACTGCGTACGCCGATTGCCAGCCTCTCAATGACGGTGGAAGGGTTTAGGCGCAAGTTTGATACCTTGCCTGAGTCATTTTATGACGAGTTTCGACGCTTGTGTGAGGATGCACGTCGCTTAAAGCAGTTAGCGGAAGCGAGCAAAGACTATTTACAATCGAACCAAAAGCCGTTGAATAAAGAGACGATCCCTTCACTAAAAGACTGGTTGGGGTACATCTGTGACGAGCACAATGTCACTATGTATGTCTCGCAAGATGGTGCCGTCAGTGCCAATGTATATTGGCTAGCAACCTCATTGAACAATTTGATCGCTAATGCGGTCAAATACGGTGTGGCACCGGTTGAAGTGCGCGCACAGGTATTGTCAGATCGTTTTACGATCGCGATTCAGGATCAGGGCGACCTGACTGCCAAGGACTGGAAACATATTCGTAAACCCTTTGTTAGTCAAAGTGGCTTAGGCCTCGGACTAACTATCGTGGAATCTATGATTGAGCGGATGGGGGGTAAGCTAAGCTTATCTGGCCCGCCCACTACATTTACTTTGGAGATTCATTGTGACGCAAGCGACGTTACTTCTGGTTGAAGATGATGCCAACTTGGCTGATGGCCTACTTGCCAGTTTAGAGCAGGCCGGTTACCGTTGTTTATACGCCGATAGCGCGACAAAAGTGGCAGAGCTATGGCGTGATGCAGATTTGGTGATCCTCGATCGCCAGTTACCCGAAGGCGACTCAATTGATTGGTTGCCTGACTGGAACAAACTCAAAACGGTACCTGTGATTTTGCTGACCGCGATGGTCTCCGTGCGTGACCGTGTCGGCGGCCTTGACTCGGGTGCCACCGACTACATCACCAAACCTTTTGCTGAAGCAGAATTGCTGGCACGTATTCGTGTTCACCTGCGTAACCCTGTTGGTGAAGTCGATGCATCCAGCGATGAAATTGTTGTTAACGATGTGCGCATTGATACTGCAAGTCGCGCAGTAATGTGTGGCGAGCAAGAAGTCGTACTGACACGGACTGAGTTTGATTTGCTTCATTTCCTGGCTAAAAATGCGGGCCGAGTGTTCACACGGGATGAGCTACTGGATCAGGTTTGGGGCTACAACCATTACCCAACGACGCGCACGGTTGATACGCACATTTTGCAACTTCGCCAAAAGTTGCCTTCAGTGAATATTGAGACATTGCGTGGCGTTGGCTACCGCATGAAAGCATAATGCGTTTACGACTCACGCACGGTTTATTCGCTGCTGCCTTGATAGCAGGTGGTACTCAAGCGGCCTGGTTTGATGGTAATGATGCCTTGACCAGCGCCCATCAACGCCTGCTGGAAGGGAACACAGCAGGCAGTATGGACGCCATGATTGAAGCCTGGCAGCAGCCAAATCTATCCGCTTCGCGTCAGCAGCACTTGGCGCAGCTGCTTGCGTTGGCGATAACCGAAGATTGCGGGCGGAGCTTGAGTCAGCAGACGATGCCAGATTGGCTGAGCAATTTATCCCTGCGCCGTGAAACGGTGCAGACGACCAGCCGTGTCTATTATCGTTTGCAAGTTCGCGGTGAATCTCAGCCCGGTATTGCCCGTTTTTCGCTGAAACATTGGCCTGATGAAACCATTATTTCGCAGCGTTTGAGTGGTCAAAACCAACACCAGTGGTTGCTAGAGCAAGATGGCCTTTCTGAGCCAGTGAAAGAAGGGCTTTATCAGCTTGAGGTGACGTCAGTAGAAGGAGAAACATGGACCAGCTGGTTATTGATGACGCAGCCTCAACCCTTGCAAAAAATCAGCTGGAAAGACACGCGAAGTTGGCGGATAGCCCCGCCTGACAGCTTAGACTCTACGTGTCAGCGCCCGTTTCTGACGCTCAATCTATATCCTCACAATCAGCCAGATGGTGCACCGATATGGTCGGTCGAAAAGCACAAACGCCTGCCCACGACGTTGCCAGTGCTGGATGTACCGAACGGCCAGTATTGGTTTAGTGTGGCGCTGATTGAAAGACGCTGGCAAGGTGCTTTGTCTGTTGAGGAAGTGCAGCGAATTGGCCGGGCGATTGATTTACCGGATTTGGATCCGGATGCGCTTCGCGCAATAAAGCCCGACTGACCAAGGTGTTACACGGCTTAAACCTGACATTGTTCACATCTTTTGACCTTACCTGATCGCGCTGGTTGCCAAGCCGCTACGCTCTTTAGATAAAACGAAGAGGAAAGCGAGGCAACCTAATGCACGATAAAAAACACCTACTTGTGCTTGCACTTGCAGCATGCACAGGGTCTGCAGTGGCAGCGACCAATCCTACCGATGCGCGAACAAATGCGATGGGTGGGGCTGCGGTCGCAGCAGGCGACTACTTATCTGCGGGATTTCACAACCCTGCCTTGGCGGCACTTGACCCTGACAGCGCGTTTGGGGTGGTTTTTCCTTATCTTGGCGCAGAAGTGCGTGACCCAGATAAGCTCATGGATGATTTAGACGATATCTCTGATGCTTACGATAACAACGACCTAACGGCTGCGCAGCAAGCAATGCGAAATGCGCAGGGTGATCAGGCGCACTTGGATGCGGGGGTCGGTGCAGCTGTGGGGATCCCAACTGGCTCTATCTCTGCGACACTCTATGCTTCAGGGATCATCGAAGGTGCAATCTTACCGGATATTAAAGACAGCGATATTACCACACCGTCGATTAACCCCAGCTCGACCGCGACCATCGTTGCCGTGGGGGTGGGTGAGCTGGGTGTTGCGCTTGCATCAAACGTGGAAATTGCCGGTCAACGTATCGCGGTGGGTGTCTCCCCAAAATTGCAGCGCATCACAACCTACAACTATGGCGTCTCGGTTGATTCTTATGACACCGATGACTGGGATGATAGCCGTTACCGTGAAGAAGATAACGCCTTTAACATTGATGTCGGGGCGGTGTGGCAAACTGGCCCTTATCGCGTCGGCTTAGCCGGTAAAAACCTGATCAGTAACGATGTGGACACAGTGACAAGTAGTACAACGGGTCACAGCTTTACCTATGAGGTAGGGCCACAGTTTACGCTTGGCTCGGCGTTTGTCTCCGACTTTGTCACCATTGCCGGCGATATCGACTTAAACAAGAGCAAAGGGTTTAAAGGCACGCTGAATATTGACGATGATACCCAGTTTTTCCGGATCGGGGCTGAATTTGATGCCTTTGGCCATGCCCAATTACGCACTGGTTATCGCGCGGATATGAAAGATAACGTTGAAGACGCGTTTACACTGGGTCTAGGCTTGTCACCCTTTGGGGTGGTCAACGTGGATATCGCGGCAAGTATCATTGATAGCAACAGCTATGGGGGCTCAGCCCAACTCGCATTTACTTTCTAAGCTCGCGGTGACGAAAAGTCGATGACAACGCAAAAGGCAGGCCCTAAAATAGCCTGCCTTTCTAATAGATGAGCGTATTTATGTTCGACGGTATTACATTGACGCATGATGAGCAGCAACAGGCTGCAGAGCGTATTCACGCTTTGATGGCAGAGGGCATGAGTAGTGGTGAAGCCATCATGAAAGTCGCGGCAGAGATCAGAGCACAAGCAGCAGCGGCCTCAGCGTCTGAAGAGTAAGAAAAAGCAGCAGAATATGCTGCTTTTTTATTTACAATTCACCGGATCCCTGATTTATTTAATAGTAGAGAGGTCAAGGGAGTCGGGGATGAGTCACGCGGTCGAACAAGCAAGAGAGTGGGCACGAGTCAGGCATGCGCTGCAACGATATGGTGCGCAGTCTTATCGCTGCCATCTCGATCATGTAGAGCGTATTGCTGCACCATATGGTGAAGACGCGCGTATTGTCGCTCAGTTGCATGATATTCTTGAAGACACCGCCACTCGCGTCGAAGAAATCGCCGAGCGCTTTGGGCCGACGATAGCGCGAGCGGTTATGCTGGTGACCGATCCGCGCAAACCGACCCGACATGAGAGAAAACGGGCACTCAACCAACGTTTGATCGCGCTGGATCCCAGCGATGAAGCCGCATGGCTCGCCTTGGTTGTCAAAACCTGTGACCGTCTTGCCAATGTGATCGCAAGCAGTGAACACAGTCCACCGCGTTTTCAGCAATATCAACGAGAGCATGGCGGCTTTCGGGTGGCCGTATATCGCCCTGGTCTATGTGATAATTTATGGGCGGAGTTGGATGGTCTGATTGATGCCGGCCAGCAAGCCGACCGACATCCCGATCACCAACTTCACGCCTCGATATCGTAGACAGTCGGAATGGGTTGACGTTTGTGCTGGGTGGATTGATAGACCTGAATGATCTTCTCTTTCACCGCCTCATCGACGGGCTTGCCTTCCAAGAAGTTATCAATTTGCTCATAGGTCAGCTGAAGCGCGTCTTCATCGGCTTTTTGTGGTGATAACTCCTCCAAATCCGCGGTCGGGACTTTATTGACCAATACCTCTGGCGCACCCAGTGCCGCAGCTAGTTGGCGCACTTGTCGCTTGCTTAATCCAAATAGAGGAGCAAGGTCGCAGGCACCATCACCGTACTTGGTATAGAAACCAGTAATGTTTTCCGCAGAATGATCGGTCCCAATTACCAACCCTTGAGTTAGTCCAGCAATCTCGTATTGAGCGACCATGCGGGCGCGTGCTTTGACGTTACCTTTGACGAAATCAAGGGTGCCTTCGTTATCGGGTAACAGATCCACCGCCGCGACGGCATCTAATACCGCACCGTGCATGCCATCAACACCGGGTTTGACATTGACCGTGACCGTTTTGCTTGGCTTGATGAACGACAATGCCAATTGCGCTTCGTCTTCATCTTTTTGCACGCCATAGGGCAACCGCACGGCGATAAATTGATAGTGATTACGGCCGATCTCTTCGTTCAATTGCTCAACGGCTAGCTGGGCTAATCGACCACAAGTTGAAGAATCAACGCCCCCGCTAATACCTAACACCAGGCTGCGCGTTCCCGAGCGGGTGAGCATGGTCTTAATGAAGTGAATGCGGCGTGTAATTTCTGCTTGTGGATCGATAAAAGGTTGAACGCGCATTTCTTCGCGGATGTGTTGTTCCATGTTGTGTTCCTCTTGATTTCGCTTGCATGCGACCGACGTGATGATTCTTATTGGGTTATTGTGCATGATCTCGCAAAGCTTGGGTATAGCTACGCCACGATTAACCGTTATCACTGGTTACGAGATGGCCAATAGCGTCGATCCACTTCGCTGATGGTCGCGCAATCAGGCAGATAGATGTAAACTTCGTGGCAAAGAGGAATGATATGACTGAAAAAATTGCCATTTTTGGCAGTGCGTTTAATCCGCCCACACGCGGGCATGCTTCTGTTATCGAACAGTTGACGCATTTTGATCGCGTATTGCTGGTACCAAGTTATAAGCATGCGTGGGGAAAAACGATGGCCTCGTTTGAGCAGCGTTGCCAATGGGTTGATGCCTTTATTCACGATTTGAACATGCCGCAGGCCTCGTGCTGTCGCCTTGAAGCAGAGCTGGGTAAAAATGGTGACGCTGTCACAACTTATATGTTGCTGACCGCGCTGCAGGCACACTATTGCCACGCCGATCTGACTTTTGTCGTCGGGCCAGATAACTTATTAAAGTTCGGCCAGTTTGCGCATAGTGAGCAGATCCTGGCGCGTTGGTCCGTGCTAGGAATGCCAGAATCCGTCAATGTACGCAGTACGTATATCCGCGATCGGCTGGCAAAAGGGCTGCCAGTCGACGACTTGACGACTCCAAGTGTTGCCGAGCAACTCAGCGATACAGCATTCTCGTTCTCTGATTAAGCGAGTACAGCGTGATATTCGTCGGATAGCGCAAGGGCTACATCGTAAGATAGCCCAAGCGAGGTTGCAGCAGCTTCCAGTTTGTTGCCGGATTTAAGCTGCGCCCTTAACTGGCGGACAGTGAGGTACTCGCACAACGCTGAATAGGTAAGCTGAGTGCAGGCCTGGAAGGTAAAATGCGCGTTGTCACCTTCGAGTGGCCGCCCAGCATTCGCTTGATCAACACAGGCCGCTACACATTGATAGCTAGCGTCGTTTGCGATTGCGGGTGATAGCGTCACCAGCTGATCGAGCAGTACCCCATGCAGGCGACGCGTTGCCGGTGTGTTTTGGTTAGCACCGGATAACGGCTCTAGTGCTGTGAGTCCGGCATGCAATAATGTGCTGGGTATCACGTGGCCCGCAGACTGAGGAAGTGACACCGTCACTCTAGGTGATACCGTTAGCTGATGCAGGCTGGTGTGTGGCGTGATCATCAGTGCGTATAGACAATCAAACGGGAGCCAAAAGCCTTGGCCAGCGTACACGGGAATATCGTGTTTACCGAGACGTACGAGAACTAAACCGATTTCTACGTATAAGAAAGTGGCGGTATGGCGACGCTTTCGCGGGGTAAGCACGAGGCGATCTTGGTGATAGGCGTTGTATTCGCTGGTGTACTTCATGTCTAGCTCTCATTTTTACAGGCCGGCAATGTTGAGCACTTTTAAACAAGAGGTCAAGCCCCAATATGATCGAGGGAACTCACGAGTAAAGCATAGGTCTGACCTCCAACCTCTATAAAATGTCGCTGGATTAACTTTGAATCCTTGTTTGACCGCGTAGAATGGCGCGGTTTTTATCAAATGAAACGGAAGAACGTGCAAACAGTTAACGATCCTTACCAAGACATCCGCCCTTATCATGATGATGAGGTACCTGCAGCGATTCATCGCTTGATCCAAGACGATGAATTTATCAATGCGATCTTATCCTATCGTTATCCTCATGCTTCGGGCCCGCTAGGGTGGTTACTTAAGCCCGCACTTAAACTTTACCTCACCCAAAAGTGGCGCAACATTAAAACTGTACAAGACGTACAGCTGCATGTCGCGAGTTACATGCGCAAGATGATCAAAACATCATGTGACAACGTCACTGTTTCGGGGGTCGAGCACCTTTCGCCGGATAAAGCGTATCTCTTTGTCTCTAATCATCGTGATATTGCGATGGATCCCGCTCTGGTCAATTGGTGTTTGCATCAGCAAGGCTTAGATACAGTGCGTATCGCGATTGGTGATAATTTGTTGCGTAAACCCTGTGCGACCGAGCTGATGAAGCTAAATAAGAGCTTTATCGTCAAACGCTCCGCCAGAGCGCCGCGTGAAATGATGAAATCGCTCTCTCAGCTGTCGGCGTACATACGCCATTCATTAGATGAAGGCCAGTCTATCTGGATTGCTCAGCGGGAAGGGCGTGCAAAAACAGGATTAGACATGACCGATCCTGCCATCCTTAAGATGTTCTACATGGAAGGGCGCAAAAACAAGCAATCCTTTGATGAGTACATGCAGGCACTAAACATCGTTCCGGTAGCCATCTCATATCAAAATGATCCTTGCGACTTAGACAAAGCGACTGAGCTAGATGCCGTCAACCGTTTGGGCGCTTACGAAAAGAGTGAATTTGAAGATATTCAAACGATTGTAAAAGGCATTGTGGGGCAGAAGCGTCAAGTTCATGTCGCCTTCGGTGCACCTGTGACGGTGTCACAATCAACACCAGAGACTTTAGCGGCGGATATTGATCGGCAAATTCACTGTCTATATCGACTTTATCCAGCTAACTATATCGCGGCGGGGGAAGCGCATGACAGTGTTACCGCCGAAGAGCGCGAGCTGTTTGAACAAAAGTTGGCACAAGCACCTGAGGTAGCACGCGATTATATTCGTCAGATGTATGCGAATCCGGTGATTAATGCGCAACGTGCCGCCAGTGATCAAGCGACGACATCGATAGACCAGTAGTGACAAGGTCACCTATTGCTAGCGTGAAGGCGATCCCACACGGGCGGATCGCCTACTTCTTCGAGCATAAAGTCGATAAACTCGCGTACTTTAGGGGCTAAATGTTTGCGGCGAGGGTAGACGATATAAATCGGAAGCGCGAGGCAGGGACGCCAATCTGGTAAGATCTCAACCAGCTCACCTTTTTGAAGTTCATCATCGAGGAGGTAGGTCGCTAAATAGGCAACCCCCATCCCCGCTTTTACAGCTTCAAGCACGGCAGGGGCGTTATTGATGTTATAGCGGCCCGATACGCGAACTACTTGCTCATTGCCTGCTTTATTGAATGGCCATTTATCATAGCTGCGCTCGCGACTTTGATAGGTGATACAGTCATGGTGCCTCAAATCACTCAATTGACTTGGTGTTCCTTGCCGAGCTAAATAGTCCGGCGAGGCAACCAGTTTAAATTGGCAATCCGCGAGCTTGCGAGCCACCATTCCCTCTGGCGGTTGTTCATGGATCGCGACCCAGCAATCATAGCCTTCTTCAACCAGATTAGGGCGATGATCAAAGAGTGTAATATCGAGATCGAGCGCAGGGTACTTTTGCCGAAATGTGGCAAAACTGCGCGTGATCAGCGTGTTACCAAATGACTGTGCGACACCGATACGTAACTTGCCCGTCACTTCGTCACGATAACCTGCCACCATGGCTTCCGCTTCGTCTAGCGTTGCCATAAGTTGCGCACCATAGTCGGCGTATTGTGCGCCGATTTCCGTTAGCGACACAGAGCGCGTATTCCGCTGTACCAATTGCACCCCCAACCTGTCTTCCAAATAACGCACTTGCTTACTGACTTGAGACTTTGAAATCCCTAACCTTTCTGCTGCGCGAGTGAAGTGTTGTTCTTGAGCCACGGTAGCCAAAACAACAATTTGTTGAAGGTGATCAAGCATTGCTTACGCTTCCCTGAAAGTTGGTAGCCAGAAGCGTACCACAGTTCAACCCAGCTCGGGAGAGCAGGGCATCATTTAGTGACGCCGTCACGTCATTAGTTGAGAGACCCAAAGTGGCTATTGCACTTATTTCATAAAATACTATCCAAGCGTGACAACTTACCAACTGCCAAGCTCGCTTATCGCTTCGATCATTCTATGACCAATGACGGGTCCACCTATCGCCTTCTGTTATCTCTAACGAAATAAAATTACTATTT
>NZ_MUFK01000079.1:0-4254 GCF_001996085.1 Salinivibrio sp. PR5 | reverse complement strand
CAGTTCGCATTATATAGATTATGTTAAATATCATGTTTGGTTGATTGTGGCATCTATCGCATTAACAATGCTCTTCTCCACTTTATCCATGTCATTAAACGTAATTAGCTATTTACCATAAAATAGCTAATTACTACTTCTTTTAATCTGATTATCCCAGCTTGGTATAAACCGATTCAACTCATTGTAATTAGGCCTCGCAATCGTTAGCACGAGTTACTCGGTATGTACTCTGGGCTGGTAGTCACTGAGTACCGCATGGAGGCTTTCTGCTCTGACCGGTTTGGTGACGAAGTCGTTCATGCCGGCTTGAATGCAGCGGCGGCGATCTTCATCCATCGCGTTGGCTGTTAAAGCAATGATTGGCTTGTTAAAACCAGCCATCCGTAAGGCTTTGGTAGCGGCGATACCGTCCATCACTGGCATCGACATATCCATGAGCACTAAATCAAAATCATCGAGGCGTTGCTGAATATGGTGAACAGCTTCTTCACCGTTGGATGCCAGAATGACTCGATGGCCTTGCTTTTCCAGCATGAGTCTCACCACCATTTGGTTGGCGCGACTGTCTTCGGCCACTAAAATCGTCATCGGCGGTACGACATCGTGATGATACGCGTTCCTTTCTAGTTGTTCCGGCGGTAATGCGCCATCGGGAGGCGCAATAATGGGCAAACGGACACAGAAATCTGTTCCTTGGTTTAGCTCGCTTTGCACGCTGATGGTCCCGCCCATCATTTCAACCAGTTTCTTACAGATAGACAGCCCTAATCCCGTCCCGCCAAAACGGCGTGTGATACTGCCGTCTGCTTGAGTAAAGGGATCAAAGATCCGTGCGAGCTGGTTTTTTTCGATGCCAATGCCGGTATCTTTCACCCATAGCACCAGCGTGTGCTGTTCTGCATCAAGAGACACGGTGACACCACCACGATCGGTAAATTTGAGTGCGTTACCGATGAGGTTCAGTAAGATCTGTGTAAAGCGATTTTCATCCATAAAAATCGTCTCGGGAACCACAGATGAAACCGACACTGATAAGTAGATATGTTTTTTATCGGCGCGATCAACCAATTGCTGATAGACGTTTGTGACGCTGTCACTAGGGCGCATAACGGAGGGAGACAGTGAAAAGCGATTGGATTCAATTTTCGATAAATCAAGCACATCACTAATCAGCGTTAAAAGTAACTGAGCCGACTTATCCATCTGCCCTACCCATGCCATTTGATCGGCATTAAGCGAAGAATGTTGCAGGGCGTCAATAAGGCCCAGCACCGCATTTAATGGGGTTCGTATTTCATGACTCATCACCGCCAAAAATTGCGACTTCGCATTATTGGCTAGCTCTGCTTGTTGGCGTGCTTGTTGCAGTTCTTCGACACGACGCTTGGTGGTGGTAATATCCTTGGCCGTGCCGCGATACCCCACTAACTCTCCCCGTTTATTGTAGAAGGGGCGGCCCGACAAACTTACCCAGTAATCATTTGTACCAGCGCGCATATGCCATTCAATATCACTGAATGCTTTCTCGTGGCGGATGAGTCGCTCTAAGCGTGCTTTAAGCGCCGTGTCTGATTTGATTTTATTAAGTAGCGCTTCCGGATCGATATCCGCATCGGTTGAAGGTGAAGAAAGGTAAGTTAGGTGAAAGCTATTATCCAATTCCCAAAACCAATCACTGGCTGTTTGGGCAAAATCTTGAAACCGTTGACGACTTGCATTGAGCTCTTGGGTGCGGATCCCAACCAGCGTATGCAGGCGGTGACGATAATCGATATCCATAATCGTCCGTTGGATTAATGGACGAAATCTGTCTAACACTTGCTGGGCTTCGTCGTTGAATGAATCGCGGCGATGCGACAGCAAGACCAACATAACTTCACTATCGTTAACAGTCAGGCCACTGATCAGTGCTGTTCCATTGATATATCCTGCATACTGGTGAGTTAAACAGTGCAGCTCTTTGACCAATCCTGGTTTATAAATCGCGACTGTCTCACCGCGGACGCAACGACGAAATACCTCCCCCGTTTGCCAAGTCACGGTTTCCAGAGAACTGTCTGTCGCTACGAGGCAGCGGAAGGCGTCTTCCGTTTCTCGATTGCGGCTCAAAGCTAAGGCGCTATCAAAACTGACATAGCGACGGATCACACCCAATAATGAAGCAAAGATATCCGTTTTCGTCGTCGCTTCTGTCATTGCCGAAATCGCAGATAAGATGGCATCGTTTTCTTCACGCAGACGCTTTTCTCTCGCCTCAACGCGACTGAGTTCAAACAATGTTTCTTGGAGCGATTCTGAGTCTGAGCGAGCAGACGCAGTGAGTCGTTGCGACGCCATGATTAATCCTTGTGAAATAGCACAGCTGAGATCATTAAATTACCGTGAGACAACTCGCCACCTTTGAACAAGCCCTGCTCGCCGAAGGTAAACGGACAAACGAAAGGCGCATCGTATAACGCAATATTAATATTGTGAGCCACCTGCTCTAGCTTGTCTTTGACATGTAGCATGCATCCTGCACAGTAAATCGCTAATCCCCCTAGGGGTTCAGGCTGCCGCAACGCATGATCATTGGCTGATTCCACTACTCGGCTAGCGCGCGCGACTAATCCTTCGCTGGTACCAGACATCAGATACACCGGTTGACCAACCTCAAGCTGAGAGAATAGCTCTAAATGGCCTTGTTCATTAAATGCCATTGGATGCGCCAATGTGTAATAAGGTAGACCATGAATCGTCCCTGTTTGCGTCCCCAAAGGATACAATGTGGATTGTGTGAACACCGGTTGTTGTGCATCGAAAGCGGTGCCGGTTTCAGCCTCGTACCATGCTTTGTAGACCTCTGCCGCAGGCTGGTGATCAAGACTTACTAGTTGACGCCCTCTTACATCAGTCACTGTTGCACTGCGCTGAGTAGCTGCGTAGCCGGAATGAAACGAGTAGCTGACTCTTGCTGACGGATAAAACACACTAACCGCTACCCCTGTATTTGCAGTGCGTTGGCTATCGAAGACACGCCATTGCCCTTGCACACTATCCGCGGCAGCTGAGCCACCGATCACCGGCACCGCAACCCCAAGCTCTTCTCGAATCGCGGCCAATGTATGTTCTTCTTCACCAGGGGTGCTATGGAGTGCAATGAGTTTGGGTAACTCGCCACATCGGCCACTGTTTTCGATCGCTTGGTTCAAAGCAATACGCGCGGAGTCGGCGACTTGACGATGGGGTTCGTGCGGCACCAAAGCGGAACCATAGCATCCTTTCTCATCATTACACGCCCAGACAGCAATGGACGGCCCTTCTATATAGCCACTTTGTGTCATTACACCACAGCAAGTTGAGCAGCCGATCACTTGGGCGTCAGGAAACAGTTCAGTGAGTGTCTCTCGCAGCTGGTTGGCGTCATACTGCTCGGTAAAGTACACCATTAAGAGCTGTGGTGTGGTTAATCGTGCTTTTAGCGAACGAGCCAGGGCGTGTGCTGCTTGGCTCGCATCGCTTAGTCGCGTATGTGCTGTCGCTATTTTCATACAATCCGTATGTTTTAATGACACATTAATGAGTAAGGATAGTCATGATACGCACATTAGGCGCTGAATTCATCGCTTTAGGTGGCTGAAATTGCACCTTATCTCGCGTATCCTAAATCCAACCTTATTATGGATAGACGAAAAACATGGACTGTCGACCTATTGCGTTACTAGGTGGAGCCTGCAAACTCGGTGCTGTTTTGTCTCATCAACTCGCCGGCAAAGGCTTCATTCCCATCTTGATCGATCATCGAATAACCAACGGCTTAAACATCGTCGCAGACGAGCCTCGTGCTCGCTTTCGTGAAGCGCAGCCTTCGGCGAGTGAAACCCTTAGAGTATTGGAAGAATGCTGTCGGCAAATGGGGCCTCTTCATGGTGCTGTTGTGCTCCTTGAGCATGGTGAGGCCTATTTATCTGCGGTTGGATGGCGTGCCTTGATGGCGCTCTGTATTCAAGAACCTGTATTTGTCACGATCCAATCACTCAATCCAAACGGCCCAGCACACAAACCCGATACAGAAATTGTGAAACGCTTTAACAGAGTTATTTTCAAGTCGGATCACACAATTAACACTGATGATGAGTCGTTGCTAGAAGGTAAAAAGTGCGAAGTTTTGTCATCCTTGACAGGGTTCTTAATGAGCGAAGATTCAAAACTCATTGATAATCAAATATTTAAGATATCCATTTAGAGAGTAGCTAGAGAAATCTTAAGATA
>NZ_MUFK01000078.1:0-4289 GCF_001996085.1 Salinivibrio sp. PR5 | reverse complement strand
ATAGCAGGTTATCAATAACATATGAGCGATCTGTGTCAACCAATCTTGCCAAAAACCCATCTCGCAGCCTATCCGACCATCGTCGTAGCGCTCGGTGAGCGGCCGAGAATAAAATGTGATCAAAGGCCAAATTTAGCTGGAAATGCGACTCAAATCACAATAGAATGCCCGCCCAACATGCGCTCTTCGCCAGCCCATAGGCAAAGAGTGGCTGTGTCGCGATTCGCGGCTGAAGAAAAAGTGTCCAAGGTTGGGCCCACCTTCACCGAACCCGCGGTACGATGTAACGCATGATGGAACCTCTTGCCACCTTGGCAGCGTGTCGTACTCATCTGTACCGCAAGTGCAACACAACACGGCAAGGTATTCTATTTATGCAACTTCTCTATAGTGCGGCCGGCATCGTCGCTCTGTTTTTGTGCGCCTATGCGTTCTCCTCTAACCGTAAAGCGATCAACTGGCGTACAGTGCTTGGGGCATTTGGCCTACAAGCGGGTTTTGCCGCACTGGTGCTTTACATTCCAGTAGGACAAGCCATGCTGGGTTCTATGAGCAATGGCGCGGCGAAGCTGCTTTCATTTGCCAACGAAGGCATTGAGTTTGTGTTTGGCCCTCTCGCCAACGACGGGTTTATTTTCGCTGTTAAAGTTCTGCCGCTAATCATTTTTATCAGTGCGCTGATATCCCTCCTTTATCATCTCGGCATTATGCAGTGGGTTATTAAACTTCTCGGCGGTGGTATACAGCGATTACTCGGCACCAGCCGAGCAGAGTCTCTGGTGGCAACCAGCAACATCTTTCTTTCTCAGGGCGAATCTCCTTTGGTAGTTCGCCCTTTTCTTAGCCAAATGACACGCTCTGAACTCTTCGCCGTGATGGTGGGAGGCATGGCCTCGGTCGCCGGTAGCGTGCTAGGCGGATATGCGGCGATGGGTGTGGATTTGAAATACCTGATTGCCGCGAGCTTTATGGCTGCCCCCGGCGGACTTTTGATGGCAAAAATCATTGTGCCGGAAACACAGACACCCGCAGAGCAAAACCATGTGGAGATCAGTGACAGCGATCAAGCCAATGCGATTGACGCCCTCGCCAGCGGCGCGATGAATGGCATGAAAGTCGCGGTGGCTGTGGGCACCATGCTGGTGGCCTTTATCAGTGTGATTGCGATGCTAAACGCTGGGCTGAGTAGCTTAGGTGAGTTGGTTGACATTGACGGTCTAAGCCTAGAAATGCTGTTTGGCTACCTGTTCTCACCGCTGGCACTACTCACCGGTGTACCGGTGCACGAGATCTTCACCGTGGGTAACTTGCTTGGCCAGAAAATTGCGCTTAACGAGTTTGTTGCCTTCTTATCGTTTTCTGATATCAAAGCGAACTTGTCGGTGCAAAGCCAAGTCATCGTGACCTTTGCCTTGTGTGGCTTTGCTAATATTGGCTCGATTGCCATTCAGCTCGGCTCGATTGGTGCGATGGTGCCAGAGCGTCGCAAAGATGTGGCAAGCTTGGGCGTGCGCGCAGTGATTGCCGCCACCTTTGCCAACCTAATGAGTGCGGCTCTGGCGGGTATTTTTATCGCGCTATAAGTACTGTGAAGTAAAAAGATTCTATTAAAGTGTCTCAGTAAAAGTAGGGCGATTGGCGGTAAGCTAATCGCCTTTTGCTAGCAATATCGCCAACCTGATCACGGCTTGAGCGAACAGACCAAAAGCGGCAAATAAAGGGTTTACAACCCACAACGAACCCAATAATATACGCCGCGTTCCGGAGAGATGGCTGAGTGGTTGAAAGCACCGGTCTTGAAAACCGGCAAGGGTTAATAGCCCTTCTAGGGTTCAAATCCCTATCTCTCCGCCACATACCGAAAAGCCGCTGATTATTCAGCGGCTTTTTGCATTTATGCCCCTACAAATCCCCAAACCCTGACCACGCCAACATTTTAGACGCCTTTGTCTAAACACATTACCCAGCGTTTGATAATCTAAGCCCCCTAAAATTCTCGCCCATACATGGCCTTTTGGACGCCGCCAACCAGTGGGCGGTAGCATGGGTGTTTAAGTCAATCCATTGGTATAGCGGTGCCTATCACCTCGTTCCCACGCTCCTGCGTGGTAACGCGTGATGGGTTAGTTGGTATCTTTTCGGGGTAATGTGAACGCCTGAGCTGTGATGGACGGCACGCACATTTTTGCAGACGAGTTGATTGCTTGAAGCGTTGAAAGTCGTCTTAATAACAGTAATTTAGGTGATAGTAGATGCGTATAACGGTTTTGAAAAATCGAGCACGCGCACTAATGCAATGTTAAGTGTCCAAGGAACATCGATGGATCTCAAAGAATTTTTCCCTAAATCTGGCCATATTCAAAGGCTGTACTGTGACAAGTGCAATGGGCATCTTGATTTAGTGTTTGATGATTTTTCTGAAACTGTAAGTGGCGTTGAAATAAGTATCAACGGGCTTCCAATGCTGCATTGTCCAAAATGCAATGAGAAATACCTCCCTGATGATTCCCGCTTTGCAGTAATTCATCTGCACGAGCAGGCAACGAAGAGGTCGAGTGATATAGTAAAAGTCACTCGAAACAAAACGAATCAAGATTTCGGCTTTGGCTCTGTTCCATTTATATATGATTCTGATGACTACAAATACATTCCTGGTCTTAAAAGACCTTGGGATGAAGGTTTTCTAACACCAGTATTCTTTAATCGAGAAGTTTTGCTGAAGTATGACTCATCCCCAACTTATAGGTTAAGTTTCGCGTCCACAACATACGGCGAAATACGAAGAGGGGATGACTTTTCCATGCCGTTCGGTTTGAATGGGAATGGAAAAATTGTAATGTGGTTGGGCGATATAGCTCGCTTGCCAGAAGCAGAACAATATTACCTCAGGTCTGAGAATATTGAGTCAGATCATTCTATAGGCTCTGAGTTTTATGATGGTCAAATTGAATGTGTCTTTACCGATCTTCCCAAAGAAGATGATTTGTTCAAAGCTAGATCAGAGTTCTTAGAAGCTTGCTTTACAAAGTTTGGTAGCAAGATTGCCCACCTAGATAAAGAGGTGTTTGATTTGTCGGTAACGTTTAATGCTCCAATAGTCGATACTGAGAAAGAAAGAAGGCACGTAGCAGATACACTTAATAAGATTTACCTTGAATCATTCGACAATAAGGCGCTAGGCGAAGTGATTAAGAGCTTGGGCGGTGACCCCAAAAGTCTAGGCAGTATTAAACGCCTACAAAAAGTCATAGAGTTATCATGCCCTGCATTGGATGCCTCGACGATAATGAGCCCTTTTTATATACTTTATGATTTGCGGGTAGCATATTCCCACCTAGGCTCCGACGAAAGCGGGGAAGAAAAGTTGAAGTTTGTTACTGATCGTCTTGGCATAAAAGCAGACTCTGGACTTATGGAAATTTATCCATCATTAATTGAAAAACTCCATGAGTCGTTTACTAAGCTGACAGATGCACTTTGAAGCATAACTATAAAGCACTTAACAAGCGCATGTTGTCGGACTGATTTTCCGCTGCGCTCCAAACCAGCCGCAAATGCGGGCGTTATGTGCTTTCGAAATCATCAAATGTACGAGGATGAAAATGTCAGAAAATCAACCAATTAGTGTGACTGAAGAATCTCCTTCAGTTCAAGCTCATTTAGCGATGTTACAAAATGTTATACAGAGAATGGCATCAAATAGCTCTTCATGTAAATCATGGTGTATTACTTTAGTTTCCGCTGTGCTTGTAATAGTTGCGGATAAAGGAAAGCCAGATTATGCATGGATTGCATTATTACCTACGGTAATATTTGCTTGTTTAGATGCATATTACTTAGCGTTAGAAAAGGGGTTTAGAGAAACTTACAACAAATTCGTCGAAAAACTACATCGTAAGTCATTATTTAGTTCTGATTTATATGCAATCAAGCCACAGGAGAAAATGTCAAAACATCAGGTTGATGCAATGAAGTCAATTTCAGTTTGGGGATTTTATATTCCATTAGTGTTTATGATTTATATAACTAAAATAATAGCAATTGGTTGATTATGGCGGGTATTGTAAAAAGAAAATACGAATCAGAAACAAGAAAATTACAAAAGTCATTTACACGACCTTTGAATTTAATATCAGAGGCGTTACCTGAAGAGTATGATAAGTATTTGTTGTTAAAGTTATTTAAAGAATTGTTCCCATTAATGTGGGATAGCTTAAACAAAAGATATGAACAATATGAAAGCAAGGATAAGTTCCTAGCTAAAGTCGGTAAGAGAAAAAGATATTATC
>NZ_MUFK01000077.1:0-5036 GCF_001996085.1 Salinivibrio sp. PR5 | reverse complement strand
ATACTAGGAGAGCCCATTGGGATGCCCGGTACGGAGAGCCTTTTTATAGCGATAATAATATATTCATCTGAATTATGATCGAGTGCAGTCAAGAGGGGACAAATGTCCTCCTTTTATCTGCTGTTCGCCCCTAAGATAAGCACAATCTCAACAGAACAATAAAGGCCTCACCATGAGTCTATTTGCTTTGCTCGACATTAATAACACCCTCGTCAACATTCCACTCGGAGACGGTTACGCGATGAGTTGGATTGAAGCGTTCGGAACCGTTTTTGGATTACTGTGTATTTGGTTTGCCAGCCAAGAGAAAACGATTAACTACCTGTTTGGTTTGCTCAATGTCACTCTGTTTGCGGTGATATTCTTTCAAATTCAGTTATATGGGTTACTGCTGCTTCAACTGTTTTTCTTTTGTGCCAACATTTATGGTTGGTACGCATGGACACGTCCTAATGCGCAAGGCGAAACCTTAGAAGTACGCTGGTTAAGCAAGCAGAAGCTCATTGCGACAGCGGCAGTCAGTGTGATTTCGATAACCTGGCTAACCATCTATATCGATACATTTTTCTTTTCGCTCGCAAGCTTCACTGTTGATGGTTTAAACCTTTTAGGCTCAAACTTGGCTTCTCCCGTGCTTGAGCCGGATGCGTTCCCATTCTGGGATGCTACGATGACGGTGTTGTCCGTTGTTGCTCAAGTGCTGATGACGCGTAAATACGTGGAAAATTGGATTCTGTGGGTTGTTATTAACGTTATTAGTGTGGGCATTTACGCGACACAAGGTGTTTATGCAATGTCTGCGCAGTATGCAATCTTAATGTTCATTGCTGCCAATGGCACACGGGAATGGGCTCGTAGCGCAAAACGGAATGACGATAAAACATTAACTCAAGCTGCGGCAGCGTGAGGAGCGTATTTATGGTCAAACAACCTCATATTGGTGTTGATGAAACACAAATTGCGCCTCGCGTGATTGTGTGTGGCGAGCCCGATCGTGCCAATCGTATTGCAGCATTATTGGATAATGCAGAAATGATGTCTGAAAATCGCGAATATCGCGTTTTTACAGGCAGTTACAAGGAGCAATCGGTTTCTATATGTAGTACTGGGATCGGTGCGCCATCCATGCTCATTGCGGTTGAAGAGTTAAAGCAATGCGGTGCTAGCTATGTAATACGCGTCGGCTCTGCAGGCTCGATGCAAGCGGGAATTCAGCTTGGAGAGCTGATTGTCGCGGAGGGGGCAGTAAGGGATGAAGGCGGTTCTAAGGCCTATGTGGATACGGCTTACCCAGCCTATGCAAGCCTTCAACTATTGAAGGAAATCGAACGCTATCTCTCTACGCAAGCCACCCGATATCATTTCGGCGTAGTTCGCTCTCATGACAGTTTTTATACTGATAATGAAGAAGCGATATGCCAATTCTGGAACCAGAAAGGCGTGTTAGGTGCTGATATGGAAACCTCTGCCCTGTTGGCGGTGGGTCGGTTACGAGGCCTCCATGTCGCGTCGATCTTAAATAATGTCGTGCTTTATCAACAAGATGTGAAAGAGGGCATTGGGCAGTATGTGGATGAGACTCGAGTGATGATGGAAGGTGAAAGGCTTGCGGCAACCACGGCGTTAGAAGCGCTTATTGCTCAGAGCTAGTCATGTTCTAGCCTCAGTTACTTTTTCGTCATCAATCAATGTGTATAAAAGCGGCAGGTCAATGTCGCTTTTTTATTGGTTTTGACGGGGTACAATCAAAATGACATCGTTGTCATTAGATTTTCTGAGAGAGCAGAGAATGAAAATCGGGCCTTATCCAACCGGTCGCTTCAAAACATACCTTGAGAAAAACAGTGCCGCTTTTCGTGATTTGATTTATCAGTGTCAAATCAGTACGCGTTACTTTGATGTAGGTGAAGCGATTCTTCGCCAAGGTGAGGAACTTCAGCATTTATACGTTGTGCCGGTGGGCCGAGTCTCGATGAGTATATTGGCGGCGAATGGGCGACGTTTTCAACTTGGTGAGGCAAACTGCGATTACCATATTTATGGTGAAATGGAGTACTTCACTCAATCGCCTTGCCAGTGGAGTGTGATAGCAGACGAGCATATGCAGGTTGATGTCATTTGTATTCAAACGCTAACGGAAAAGCTGCAACAGCAGCCTGAATTGATGGTGTTTTTTGCATCAGCGTTAGCGGAAGACTATCAAGACTCTATGGCTATCTACACCAACCGATTGTTGCATCCCATTACTTACAACATCGCTTATGATCTTTTGATCAGGAGCCAAACCAATACCTTGTTGGGCGGGTTTGACCGAGTCAACCAAGAGGCTGAGCGGTTTGGCACTTCAGGCCGTGTCTATCGGCGAGCAGTGAAAGAACTGATTGAAAGGGGACTTATTAGCAAAACAGAAAATGGCTTAGAGATCACAGACGAGCGGGCGCTAAAAGCATTTATTGATGCGAATGAATGAGAGACCACACCAATGTCTGCGCACAATGTGTTTATGCGCAGACATGTTCTTCGCCGA
Source organism: Salinivibrio sp. PR5 (assembly GCF_001996085.1). NCBI lineage: Bacteria > Pseudomonadati > Pseudomonadota > Gammaproteobacteria > Vibrionales > Vibrionaceae > Salinivibrio > Salinivibrio sp. PR5. The sequence continues at coordinate 2,509 of NZ_MUFK01000077.1, read as the reverse complement.
GGTTTGTAACCTCCTACCGCACCGCATAGATCAGCAAGCAGGTGTAGCTGACGTAGCATATAAACAGTAATCCCCCTTCGGCGCGGTTGATTTCCCGTGTCTTGCCAAAGCGCATTGAGACTAGCAGCAAGAGTACGGTCACGGCGAGCATCACCATCCAATCTCGCCAGAAGACTTCTTCTGCGATGTCGCGAATTGGCTCGATGGCGCCGGCAATACCAATCACGGCGAGGGAGTTAAAAATGTTGGAGCCGACCACGTTGCCCACGGCAATATCGTGCTCTCCTTTGCGGGCGGCAATGATCGAGGCAGCCAACTCGGGAAGGGAGGTCCCTAATGCGACTATGGTTAAGCCAATAATCAGATCGCTGACGCCCAGTTGTTGGGCGATCCCAACGGCACCCCACACCAAGATGCGTGAGCTAACAACTAATAGTGCGAGCCCGATCACCAGCCACATTATTGCCTTTTTCAGTGAGAGGGTTTGCTGAGTGAGCTCGGCATCCATCTCGGCGGCGAGGGCGTCTTCTTTGGTTCGCATCCCACGCCACACCGTCCAGCCGATCAGCAGCAAGAAGCCTGCGATCAGCAGCAAGGCTTCGTAGAAGCTAATCGTGAAGTTCCACAACATCACCCCGATAACAAGAGTGATGGCTAACAGAATCGGCAGCTCTGTGCGGACGATGGTGGAATGGACCGCAATGGGCGCAATCAGGGCCGTTACCCCGAGAATTAAGGTAATATTCACGATGTTGGAGCCCAGCGCATTGCCGAGCGCTAATGCAGAGTTACCATCGAATGCGGCCATGGTCGACACTAGAATCTCTGGCAGAGATGTACCAAAGCCCACGACCAGCATGCCAATCAATAAAGGCGGCATTCCCGCATAATGGGCACTCACCGCCGCGCCTTCCACAAACCTTTCTGCACTCCATATCAGAAGCGCAAACCCAGCAATAATCGCCAACGTTGCAAGCAGCATATTGTCACCTTAGTTGAAAAGAAAAGTCGTTAAATCGCCTAGTTGCAAGCGCCTAGGCCGAACGGATGAAGCAACTAAGATTCATTGCGTTAACGCTAGTCGGTGAGTTTTCTACCGCCAACTTGCTGTCGCGTTAAGCCCCGTATTAATGACACAGATTTTTGGTTTTGCAACATAAATGTTGGGCACCGCTCACCCATATTTCAGCTGCAAAGCATTTTACTTGATCGAATGTGGTGAAGGGGAGGGCGCGATGACTTTATGTTGGTGGTAAAAGTGTAACATTTACAACCTAAAGTGATGGAATATCGATGTTTAAAGAGTATCAGCGATAAGAAACGCCAGTGCTGGAATGGGCAAGTACCTGTTACAGTCTTTAATTGAACTATTAAAAAGCGCGAAATTCGCCCAATTTCCGAAATGCGCGCCCTAACTGTTAGGTAGGACGCGTTTTAGATATGAATATTAGAAACTACCCTCTGTTGCGTTTTGGCGGTCAGTGTTAAATTGATTATTAGCACCGGACTGCCAAACTACGTTTGCTGTGGGATTTGACTCGTTTCGTTTTACGCATTTCCACTCTATATCTTGTTTTGCGGGTAAGGTAAGCGTAGATCGCCATGTAGGATACTGTGATGGTTCTAGCTTTATCGCATTTCCTAATGCCCAATCACTCAGCTGAGGGTGATTACCAACGACATAAACGCTCTGACCTGAAGTGGTAACACCATTATGACAAGTGAATGTGATGTCTCTCGAAAGTGGATCCGTATTACTATTGCTTAGCCCATGCAATACAATTGCTTGATTTTGGGCGAGATGCAGCGTTGCGTGCCCTGCAGTTACATGTACACTGTTATCGTCGAGTAAATTCGTATAACTTCCATCGGATAGAGCTAGATTACGAACAGTAATTGAAGCAGACGGGCCACGATTAAGCGCAACGGTAACAACATCATCACCTTGTTGACGTTCAAAGACCAGTATATCTTCATTGACCCAACGTGAAATATAACTGCCACGTTGAATAGCAAGACTGTTTTTGCGAAGTTTAGCCAACGTTTTAATTATTTTGAATGCTTGCGTATCTTGGCTGAAACTTGGCATCTTCTCTCGGTTGTATGGATCGCTACCAACTTGGCCAAAGCCGTTCTGAGTGAAGTTTGCTGCGTAATGCTCTGTTCCATAGTATATCGCAGGTATCCCGCGTACTGTCATAGTAGCAACTAACCCTAGATTTACTCTTTCTTGAGCAAACGCTTCACTTTGATTACCGCCTAACTCATTATTTCCGGGGCCGAAGGTTGATGCACTGGAGCGTAATGCAGTGGAAATTCGTGCCATATCATGATTATCCATAAACACCACTTGCCAATCATCGCTAGAAAACACTTTCTCCCGTTTGTTTAAATAGTTATTAAGTGTTTTAAAACTATTGTTAGAACGGTTGGCAAGAGCTCGCTCTAATGTATCTCGGAAACCAAAATCGAGTAGTGCTGACCCTGATGTATTCGCATAATCAATGGC
>NZ_MUFK01000076.1:0-5304 GCF_001996085.1 Salinivibrio sp. PR5 | reverse complement strand
GTCTCAGCTTTTTGCGCAAAAATTTTATCTTCTATCGCTATCGCGAGATATTCACATTGTTTTATCGAGCACTGATTTACGATGGCCAAGGCTTCCTTAATCTCGCCATGTTCAAATTGCCATTGAGCCAACCAATATTTTATTTTACTGCTATAAATTTGAGAAACATCGATATACTGCTGGTAATAATTTTTTGCTTTATTGAAATCTGATTGGGATAAAAGCAAAGTGACTAACCCTGCCGCATCCATTGCGACGCTAGATTCTTTGATTATCAATGGTAATATTGGCTTGATATTTTGGTACTGCTGTGTGGAGTAATACGCAATGGCATAGTTCAGTGCTGTGGATTGGAGATTGGTTTTGTAGCCAGTATCGTTCACCTCAGCACTGCACTTAGCTTGGCTCTCATTCGCTGAAGAAAACTGAATATTGGTTAGCTCATAAGTTAGACTCGCAAATGGCCACGAATCTAAAGTTTCACGAATGAAACCTCTTTCAAGCAATTTGTCTTCGTATTTTGCGCGAAGCTCTAAACCAAGTCCTTTACGACATAATGACTTCATTTGTTTTGTGGTCAGTACATGCTGTCTTTTCACTTCAACTGACACTTCTGAATCACTGGTTTTAAGCTTATAATCCGTGCCGTTAAACGACCAAGACTGAGAGTCAGAAGCAAAAACTGGTAGACCTAAAAGGCCTACCAGAACCAACAAGTGTCTGTAATTACAGATCATTTGCATTACTCACTTGACCAGATGGTCCTTGACTATTTTTACTTCCGTGAGTCAGACCACCAGTTGTTGAAATTTTGTGGCTTGAGCTTGCGTTTTGCCCCTCTCGAACGCGCTTTTTGTTTTCTGCAGCCGCTTGTTTCGCTGTTGCCTCTAGAGATGGGGCATAAACCGCAACGGCTAACATCCACTCTCCATCGCTGCTCTTAAAGGTTTTAACAGAAACGCCTGGAGGCACTTGACCGGCTGCAAATGATTTGTACGAATCAAAGCTCTTAATGTTATTGATGAACGTGTGTTTGTCTGCTGCCAATATTTTAGCATCTGCTGGGTTGATGCTCTCTGATGGGTATTCGAACTGTTCATTTCTCTCTAACTGATTCTCGGTAAAACCGCCTTCCCAGTAAATTTGTTCACCTTGCATTACGGCAATCAGACCATTTCTCGCTTTAGCTTGTGCTTGAGATTTAGACATACCAAGCAGCTTGCGTTTCACGCTCTTATTCTTGTTGTCACGAATGATGGAAGAACCAAAACCAAGTACAAACGACTCGCCTGTTTCGGTGTTGGTAATCACTTTAGCGCCAACTGGAGGCAGAACACCTGCTTGCAGGTCAGCGACAATTTGTTTGAAAATTACGTTTGGTTTTGTTGTCTGAGTCAGAGCTCCTACTTTGCGTTTCGTTTGCTCACGTGTTTTTGGTGTTGAAATCAAACTAACACGAACTAGATTTTCACTCGGATCATCATATACGTCGAACGTCACGTAACCGGCTAACGCACCTTTTACTGACTCAGCGCAGTTATCGCTCATCATGCTTGTAGTGTTTGCTGCGCCCTCTGTAGCCGTATCAATCACATCCATGGTTTCATTGATCGCTGTCGCGCACATGTTGCTCATGCCTTCCATGTTTTCCACTAATTGCTTTTTCGCAATTTGGAAAGCTCTCATGTACGCGCCACGCTTAGATAGCAACGTCGCGTTACGGTTTTCGTAAGTTTCGTAGCTGCCAGAGCCCGTAGATAGGATGCCGATACCGGAGCCAACTGCGATCATCTTAACGCCATCACCTTCGTCCTCGATCAGACTTTGGTGAGCCACAAGTACAGCGACTTTTGGGTCTGCAGCCACAACAAGATCCCCAACTTCTTTTACGTCATCAGTATTTAAAGCTTGCGTTTCAGAAGGGGCATCGGTTGCAGGGACGAGATCGTTGAGGTCAAAATCCACATTTGCATGTGCAGAACCAAAGGCGCTTGCTAGTACCAATGAAAGAAGAGTTTTTTTAAACATAAATATCCTAGGGCCTTAAAGTACTTTAATTTGGTTGTCGTTTAAAACGCTCAGCTCAGGCTGATAATCGGGTTGATGTATTTGTAATGCTGGTTGAATAAACTGAGCAAGTTCGTTTGCATTATTTAAAGAGCGGAATTGGACAATAACTTTGCCTGATCGAGTTTCGAACTTTACATCGGAAATGCCGTTGATCGCACGAAGTAAGGTATAAAGTTGACCTTGTTGACCGGCCGCTTTCGACGTAAAGATCAATTCTCGAACCGGACCACCACGCATCGCTATCTTTTGGACGGCACTATGTAACGCTTGCGTCAGCATTTTCTGATTTTGGTCGATAGCTAAGTGCACTGACGCTAGCTCATTCAACATTCCCTCTTTTTTTGGAAGAGTCATCAGTGTCGGATCGTTTTGCCAATTGCCGTATTCATTACCAGCTAGGTCTAATAGCTTAGCTGCCAATTCTAACTGTAAACCGGAAGGCGTCACTTTCTTTTTTTCTCGAACTTTCAGAATGATAGTCGCCTGCTCTGGAGTACCAGAGAGATCGAAGCCCATCTGAGCGAGAACGCTATTGAACGTAGTTTGGACAACCGGAAGATGCGCATCTACGTAAACAGCAGGTTGCCCTATACTCTTGATAAGTTGGGCAATCTTAGCCTCAACCTTTTGGCGTTCAACAGACACATCGAGTGTCACGACCATCGTACCGTTTGGCTTAGTTTGGCTAGAAATTTCGCTCCAATCGGTAATCATACCTTGCGATTGTATTGATAAGGATTGGACTGCCACATCTTGCAGATCGAAGTCTTCGCTGACCGCATTTGCTGACATACTTGAATGGGTCTGCTGAAGGTAACCAGATTTAATCATTACGCCCAAAACTTGGCTGATAGCACGACGAAATGCATCTTGCTCGGCCGCTTGACGCGCACTTAAACCATGCTTTTCGTTGGCGGTACCCTCACCGATGACCACTACAGAAACCGTTGAGTCAGAATTCCAAATAATATCGTCGTCGGAATATTCTTTTGTTTGCGTTGGAGGCATAAGACGCACATTAATACAGGTATCATCTCCGTAGATTTCAGGTTGCCCAAAATCCGCAGTGATCATACCTCTCTCGATGCCGGTTACTAACGTTTCGCGAGCGGTTTGGTTAAACTGTTCGTTGAGTAATTCGGAATCTTCTGAAGATAAAGAAAGCGAAACCTGCCCATTTAAAAACAGTCGCAGGTTATTGATCGCATCCGCTTTCGCACCCTCTATCGCTAATGTACCACGGCCATAAGCGCATCCCTGCTCAACAATAGCCAGTGTTGACTGGCTCTTATCAAGTTCAAGCGCAGCTAAAGGTGCTGTCGAAAGCAATCCAACGAGGATAAGACCAATCCTTATCTTTTTTGCGCCCATGTACTACGTTCCTTCATGAATTCAATTGGGACACCAACGCTAACTGCAAAGACTCGACGCTGACGATCTGGGCGATAAATACTCTGCTCAGCTTCGTCTTTCACTTGATCAGCAAGCTTACTATCTTTCCAGCGTACGATTTTGCCTTGGGCACTTTGTTGGCTAGGGTTAACCGTCGCCACACCGATGGGCTCAACAAAACCAGCACTGTACTCAAACACAACCATGGTTTCATTTGGTAATACACCAGCATTTTGTCCGCGATCTAACGAGATTCGATCGCCTTTGATGCCCATCACTTGTGCTGTTGCTGGCATCTCTTTTAGAAGGCGGGTCAACATGATATCGAAACCACGTGACGCCATTTCATTTATCACTGAGTCGACGTCTTTGCTACTGGTGTAGTTAAAGCCGCGGTAGTAGCCACCATTGGCGATTACAGTTGTGAAGCTTTTTTTATCACGAACATCAAAGTTAGAAACGCGGATTTTACCGATATTTGGGTAGCTCAGCTTTTCGCGCGTGTACGGTTCAATAACTCCTGTCGTCATTTCCATTGATGTTTGAAATAAAGACTGCGTAGAACCAAAGAGCATATCGCCAGTTTTAAGCACGTCGACTTTCATGATGTAGTCCGTCGACAACTTATCCCGACCACTCATTTTTTGTGCAACTTTTTTTGCACCTTCATCGGCAAGAATCTCTTCCATCGCCGCGTTTATTGAATTAGTGTCACGCGTCAATATACGGAAACGGTTCACCCCCGCAAATTGGTTTTCTAACGTGTTCTCAAGCGCTTTCGTTTCGAACTTACCAATACTTGCATGCATTGCATTGAATACATCAGCAGATTTGCCTTGAAGGTTCTCGCTAACAGCGGTTTGAACGTCACCGAAGTAAAGGCGAATCGTTTTTTTAGCGAGCGGGCAACGGCTATCTTTCTCGTTTACTTCGTAAGTACAGAATTGAAGACCTTGAGTGTTGAAGTATGCTGGGACTTCAATATCACTGTTGGTAAATTCAAACGCTGACTTACCAATGATTAAAGAGGAGTTGCCTGCGTTACTCTCAACTGTGTAAGTTTGTTGGCTGGGCGTACTATTACACCCAGCCAAAACAAGACCAGCAGCGATAAGAGTTGCGATCTTTGAATATTTCATTACGACTTAACTTTCTCAGCTAAAATTTTGTCTAGGTTTTCTAATTGCTCGATTGTGTTTTGGTCTAGAGAAATCATGTCGTTTGCATCATTAATAAGAAGAGATCGTGCTTTCATCTCGTTGTAAGCACTAACCACTGGCACGTCTTCTTTTACTTCTTTATCTTCCTCAGATTCACTTGAAAAATAAGATACTGCGTTGCCTAAAATTGAAACTGTAGAATCTTTAGCAATCACAGAAGCGTTGTTTGAAGCGATAAGAGCGATTTCAGCCGCCTCTAGCGCTATGTCTTTCGCTAGCTCAACGTTCTTGTCAAAGATCGAATCAGACGCGGCTTTATACGCTTCAACTTGTGGACGAATTTTCTTTTCTTCAGCTTTGCCCTTATCGAATTCATTCATCGCAAAAAGAAGCTCTTCATCACTCTTATCAGCATTGAGCTTTAGGAAACCAGCTACGTCTGCATGCTTGTCAGCGAGCGTGCGATAGTCATGGAATAYTGAGCACTGGCGCTCCTGAATCGACACCATCACTTTAGACACTTTGTCTACGGCATAAGATACTGGTGTGTAATCTGAGCCTAGTTCAGCACAGGATTTTTCAAGGGCGGCACTCATTTCATTACGATCAACGGTCGCAGACTCCATACCTGGAATTGAAGAGCATCCAGCAAGTGCAGCAGTGAATAGAGTAGCCATAACAG
>NZ_MUFK01000075.1:0-5982 GCF_001996085.1 Salinivibrio sp. PR5 | reverse complement strand
GTTATTAGCATTATCAATGGGGGGAGTGATCCAGATAGCTGTTACCCCCAAAGACTTGAGATAAGGTAGCTTATTAATTAAACCACGAATGTCGCCGCCGATGTACTTCTTTAAGTCGTTGGGATCATAAGTATCTTTATTCTCGCCGATGTTATTACTTGAGTCGCCATCGCTAAATCTATCAAGAAAAACAAAATAAATAGTCTCTTTCCTGAAATCTAAAAAACTACTTTCTTTACCTTGTGTTCGATGTTCATTAAGAATTGGAGCGCTCAGTGCCAAACTATTGAAGCCTATTGTAGTCAATAGTACACTAAAAAATAAAGTGCGTTTTCTCATAGGAGATATCCTTGTGATTATGAACGTGACATAACATTATTTCCTAGTCTTGCGTTAAATTAACCTCGCTATAAAAGTCAAAAATATGGCAGAACTCAGTGTTTAAATTGAAACGAATTGATGTGCCGATGTCTTTAGTAGATATGTTTTGATTGTTAACGCGGGCAATTAACTCCTTACCTCCCACTGAAAAGTAGATATATTTTTCATTACCCATATTTTCAACTACGGTTAGGTTTCCAGTGACGACATTTATCGTGTCATCAGCGTTTGCGATATTAATATGTTCTGGTCTAATGCCAAAACAAACGGGCTTGTCGATATATTCACGCAATACTTGTTGTTTTTCTAAAGGAATAAGTATGCGTACGTCGTTGGTAATATCTACATAGAGCTGTCCATTTTTTTCGCGTATCACGGTGTCTACTAGATTCATGGCCGGAGAACCAATAAAGCTGGCTACGAATTTATTCGCGGGCTTATTGTATAAATTGCTTGGTGTATCTACCTGCATAATCTTACCTTGGTTGAGCACACAGATTCGGTCGCCCAGAGTCAAAGCTTCAGTTTGATCATGCGTAACATAGATCATCGTTGCAGGACTTCCTTCATCTTTGAGTGATTTATGTAATTGAGCTATCTTCACTCGCATAGATACGCGAAGTTTTGCATCTAAATTTGATAGTGGCTCATCGAATAAGAATACTTCAGGCTTACGGACAATAGCACGACCAACGGCAACTCGCTGTCGTTGACCTCCAGACATTTCTTTTGGTTTCCGGTATAACAGGTCGGTAATCTCTAGTTTTTCTGCAGCCTCTATCACACGGCGCTTTATTTCATCCTTAGGCCACTTCTGCATTTTAAGACCAAAAGCCATGTTGTCGAAAACTGTTTTATGGGGATAAAGTGCATAGTTTTGAAATACCATTGCAATACGACGGTCTTTTGGCGGTAGTCCATTAACTACTCTATTTCCAATGCGGATCTCACCACTAGTAATATCTTCCAAACCAGCAATCATTCTTAACGTTGTTGATTTCGCACAACCCGACGGGCCAACAAATACCATGAACTCGCCATCGCGAATATCTAGGTCGATGCTATGAACGGCTTTAAATTTGTTATCATATTGCTTTTCAATTTTGCGTAGGCTAACAGTGGCCATGAATTTCTCCGTTTACCGCTCTGTACTGATAATAGAAATTGATTTACCAGTGATTACTCTGTTGACACTCTGATTTTTGAATTAGGCAGATTGAAAGATTGTTAATCTGCCTATGACCAATGTCATTTACATTGTGCCACCATGGTAAGAAGGGGGGCTTTGTCTGGTGAAAGCTGAATTGTCCATACGTACTTCCCATCTGTTGGTAGACTGACTTGAGTATTTTTAGCAAAACCCGCGCGCTTTAGCTCTTTGACCTGACCAACTACCATTTCCATACCTGCTGCTGTGTATTGCGGATTCCAGCTCATAGTGGCAAATTGCAGGCTGACATTTCCTGCTTTTTCGTCACTTACGGCCTGATAGATGCCGTCTCCCTTGTAGCCCATCATATGGTTTTCAGTGTGAATCCATTGCCCGTTTGGAAAAGAACCAACAACGAAAAGGGAAGGGCGAACCGGACCCCGTTCTTCAATAGTGGGTAGATTACAGTCAGAGAAGCGAGGGTCAGCCTTAACGAGAGTTGTGCTAGCATTCTCATCAGAGGTACTGCAGCCTGCTAGCACGGCTGTAGTAATCGCTAGGATAAGGAGTGAACGTTTCATATCAAATCCTTTTTTCAAGTTATTACGTTATCTGACTATAAGAGCGATTATTTTTTGTTCTTATATAAGTCAGGACTATCTTTTGATGTTTCGAGTTTATGGTCTGTTATTTCGGTTTACTGATCGGAAAACCTCTATTCTGGTCAAATTCTTTGGTGAGTTTGTTAAGGACGGCTAGGTTTTTGTAATAGTGTTTGGCGTCTTTCGCTGGATAGCCAAACAAGTCGCTACCTTCTGGACAAGAGTGACTGACACCGGATTTAGCTTTGATGACTGAATGACTACCTATTGTAATGTGTCCGGATGTGCCAACTTGTCCGTGAACGATAACATGATCACCAAGAATGGTATGACCGGCAAAACCGCACTGAGAAATAATCAAACAGTGACGCCCTATCTTACAGTCATGGCCGATCTGAATCTGATTATCGAGTTTGCTCCCTTCACCGATGATAGTATCACCAAGCGTCCCTCTGTCTATTGTGTTATTCGAGCCAATTTCGACGTTGTTGTGAATGATCACGCGACCTATGCTTTCAACTCTCTGATAGTTTCCGTCCTCTCCAGCCATATATTCAAAACTGTAATTACCAATCGAATTGTTTGAATCGATCGTAACGTTATCACCAATTATGGTGCCTTCTTTAATGACAGTATTGGCGTGAATTGCTACATTATTGCCAATAGAGACTCCATTCATGATCTTGACTCCAGGCATGAAATAGCAATGCTCTCCAATTTGGCAATGCTTACCGATGTAGACGTCGGGACTCTGAGAGGTATTCCCCTGATCAAATAACCGGTATTTTTGTACTTTGTAGTAACGAAGTAACTGATTAAGTTTGTTAGCGTCGAGATGGTCGATTAAGATCTTAGTCTGGGCTGAACTCTTTAGTATAGCCTCTGGCCCTACTAGTATGTCTGCCTTGCTATCGCAAATAAAAGAGCAATCTGTTCGAGAAAAAACAATCGCAAGTCCACCCTTTTCTGGACTGTTGAGAGGACGAATTGTATCAATGATAGTCGACGCATCACCTTTTATTTTTCCAGCCAGTAAACGCGCAATTTCCGAAGCACTTAACATTGCAAACTCTCAAAGCCGACTATTAGAATCTATATAACCCTTGAAGATAGAAAGTGTGCTGTGTCAGTTCACTTTCATTCTTCGCTTCCCAACCCGCGAGTTCACTTTTATCCTCTACTTCATTTGCGTACTCGTATTCGCCTTTTACTACCCAGTTATCGCTTATCGCTTGCTCATATCCTAGTGTGGCTTTACGAATATCTTTGAAGTAGTCTACGTTGGCATTACCACCACCGCTATTTGCGGCATGACGAGTCTCGCTTTCACCAAACCGGGTGCGGAAGTACAGTGTGCCAGCATCATCAAACGTGTACTGAATAATGGGTTCAAAGTATTTTTCACTAAAGTCACTTATTTCATTAATGTTACCGTTTTTCTGATAGTCTTCGTTATCTTTGATCTGATAATATAGCTCAACACCTAATTCCCAATTTCCCAAGCGCTTATAAGGTTTAACTAAAAGACTATATCCTTTCTCAGTTCTCTTTCCCCAAGCACTTTTATCTTCTTTACTATATAGATACTCAAGATTTGAGTATAAGCCCCAGCTATATTCGTTATTCCAGTATGTCAGATATGGCCGGAAGCTGTGTTCTGCTAGATCCTTACGCAGTCCGTCCACATAAGGTGAATAGAGTTTACTGTCGGTATATTCAAGCTCGTAAATCAGCCCAGTGGACCAACCGTTGGTAAGCCGGAACCCTTTATCTATAGAGAAAAGATGTTTCAGCCCATCTTCATTCTCATAATAGCCAGGTTCGTTCTGCTCTCGGTTTTCAATTTTTAGGGCATACAGAGCCGACAGGTTCCAGTTTACATTGCTGTAAAACACATCGAAGACCTCGTTTGTAATGGTCTTTTCCTTCTTCTTATTTCCGTTAAAACCATCGGTTACTTTGTCCTCGTACTCGACAGACGTACCAATATGTCCGCCGAACTGAAGAGCTTCTTCAAGAAAGCTGCTCTCCGACTTCATACTCGTTTCACTGGCCGCGTATGACAATGTCGGTCCGGATAATGCTATAGCGACGGATACCGCTATTAATGTTTTTTTCACGAGAGATCCTTATTAATTATAAGACTATCAGTTAATGTGCCGGGATAGTATTAGTCGTTCACTGTGAACGCCCATCTATCTTTCGGTAACTAGATTTATTTTTCCTCCTGCCACTCTTAGAAATGAGATATCCATCAAGATAAACACTCCATTATGTTGATATGCGTCACACTTTTGCGGTTTTTACTATCTTGTATAACAACCTGATGAGACTCAACCCCCCGAGTCTCCTTGTAAAAATAAAAATGAAGATAAAAAGTCGATAAGCCTAAAACGCCTTGATATAACTGGATTGTGGACTTTGATCACAATTGTGGTAAGGATTTTTAAAATAGAAGTTGACTTAAATTTAGCCGGTAATAGTCTAGTCGTACTTATTGAACGACGATTGTGGTGTGGATATGACTAATACCTGGATTAAAGCGGCTTTGCTCACCTCGCTAATCACTATGGCGAGTGGCGTTTTCGCGCAAGATGTTCAGCCAGAAAGTGGCGCCGATCTTCTTATCTGGACGGATAAATCGACGCTGGAGTATATGAAGTTTGCTGCCAGCGAATTTAACAAAGAATTTAATCATGACGTGACGTTTACCTTCCGTGGACTTGCCCCCATGGATGCCGCTTCACGAATGATTCAGGATGGTGGATCAGCACGTGTCGCTGATGTTGCAGAAATAGAACATGATTTGCTTGGTCGTTTGGTTGTTGCGGGTGGTGTCATGGAAAATCTAGTGTCTGCTGATGAGATTGATCGTTCTTTTATACCCAGCGCAATTACTGCTTCAAAATACAAAGGTGTGAGCTATGGGTTTCCGGTTAGCTTCTCTACACTAGCTTTATTCTACAATAAGGACTTGCTAGAAAAAAAACCAAGAACATTTGAGGAGATCATTGACTTTAGCGCTAATTTCAATGATGCCAAAGAAAATAAATACGGTCTACTTTGGGATGTACAAAATTACTACGAGTCTAGAATGTTTCTTACTCTGTATGGCGCTTACGAATTTGGTAAAAATGGTACGGATGCAAACGATCTAGGAATTAATTCAGCGCAAGCACAAAGAGGCCTTTCTGCAATGCAGACGTTGCGTAAGGCAAACAGTTCTAATCCAAGTGATATGCGGAACCCTCAGGTACGTCGTGGACTTTTCAACGAAGGTAAAGTTGCCGCGATTATTGATGGGCCATGGGCGATACAAGGATATGATAACAGTGGTATAAACTATGGCGTAGCACCCATACCAACACTTGACGGTAAGCAACCAAGAACTTTCTCTACGGTGCGCGAAGCTGTTGTTTCTTCTTATAGTCAATATCCTAGAGCTGCACAGCTTTTTGCAGCTTATATTTCCTCGAAAGAGATGTTGATGAAGCGTTATGAAATGACGAAATCTATACCACCGGTTAGATCCTTGCTGGACAAAATAATTAAAAATACAGATGAAGCGACTTATGCCGTTATTTCTCAGGGATTTAATTCAGATGCTATGCCCTCTATTCCGGAAATGGGCTATCTGTGGTCACCAATGGCAAGTGCGATTACAGCGATGTGGGTTAATGACCAGCAACCTAGAAAGGTTTTGGATCATGCCAAGAAAATAATAGAAGAACAAATTGCATTCCAGGAGTGAATATGCTGTTGTCTGAAACCAAATCGGCTCCAAGCTTGCTTTTTTCCTATCTGGTTATGGGAGGCACGCAACTGATTAAAAGGCACTGGATAAAAGGA
>NZ_MUFK01000074.1:0-6100 GCF_001996085.1 Salinivibrio sp. PR5 | reverse complement strand
TAAACGCATATGCTGGTTTTAGAGTAACATGCAGGAAACCAAACGAAGTGTTGGAAAAACAGACTGTTTCCTTTGCGTGTAACGGATATAAGATAGAGGGTGATATTTTAGTATGACACTGTTATTTTTGATTTTTACTATGTATGAATTTATCATTGGGTAATTCTTTCACTCGAGTAAATCAGTGGGATTCTGCAGCTCAACATTATATCGACTATTTGCCACTTTGCCCTGACATATTACGTTCGTCGGTATTGTTTAATCTTGCCTATTGCTTACAACGTGTGCCTCAATTGCGATTAGACGATAATAAGGTGGCTGTATGTAGCTGGGAGCTATCTCATAATCCTGCTGGGCGCGCGGTGACTTTAGCCGAGGCTTACGCTACTCAAGGTCAGCCGGTAGATATTATAGGTTGTTTGTTTACACGTTGGGGCGGCACGTTGTGGCCGCCCATCAGCAATCTACCTTTTTCCTTGCATACGTTCCAAGTGAGCGAGGAAAACCATTTTATAGAGCAAGCGATTGAGTTTGTATTACATCATCCCTATCAGAGAGTACATCTTTCTAAGCCACGGTTACCCAACTTAGTTTTAGGTTGCTTATATGAGTGGATTTGGGGTGCTGACATTGTGGTTGATATTGATGATGAGGAGTTAGGATTTTCTCAATCAACTGAGACAGAAGGATGGGATGCCCTACAAAGGCAAGGTATTTCGTTACCTGAGTTAAAGAATCTTCACAACGGCCGATGGACTCGTTTATCGGTTGCAGAGTGTTTGCGTTGGCCTGTGATCAGTGTTTCTAATCCAGCACTACAAGCACGATATGGCGGTCATTTACTGCCTCATGTACGTGATGAAAAAAAGTTCTATTATAACCCTCAACGTTATCAGCGTAGCCGAAAGGCTCTTCATGTAGCGGCTGAGCAAAAAGTGGTTATGTTTTGCGGTACACCAAGACGCCATAAAGGCCTACTAGAGACTGCACGAGCGATTGCTCAATTGCAGCGGAGCGACGTGGTTTTTATGATTGTCGGCGATTTTGATGATCCAACTTTAAAGCAAGAGTTGTTGTCTATTAAGGACGTAGAGTATCGTTTTTTAGCTAACCAAGATTATTTTTCCTTGCCCGATGTGTTAGCTGCAGCCGATGTTTGTGTATTGATGCAATCGAGTGACAGTATGGTGGCTGAATACCAGTTGCCAGCAAAAATGGTGGATGCGATAGGCTTAGGTATTAGTGTATTGGCGCAAGTTACACCAGCCACTGAGTTTTTAGCTGCAGCCAAGGTGGTAGTTCCGGTTACGGAATCAGATTTGGTAGCACAACTAGCTGCAACCTTGCAGCGAAGTGAGGCTCAACGGTGTCATGATATTGAGCGACAGCAAGCTTATTTTCAGGATCATTTATCCTTGGGCAGCTTAGAGTCGTTGAATGAAATGTGGCCTTCCCTTCCCCAAAGTTATCGGCCGAGATTAAGTGAAGCGTGTCGCAAGTGGCTAGAAAACCCTAGCTTAGAGACTTTGCTCAATTGGCACGCTCAAAAAGAAAGAGTTACTCATCGATAATATGGTCTTTAGCCTAAATATTAAATTGTAAAATAATTGTCAGTTCTAGGAGAGTCCTTTCATGATTAAAAAATGTTTGTTCCCTGCCGCTGGTTATGGCACGCGCTTTTTACCGGCAACAAAATCTATGCCAAAAGAAATGATGCCGGTGGTGAACAAGCCGTTGATTGAGTATGGCGTAGATGAAGCCATTCAAGCCGGTATGAACGATATGTGTGTGGTTACTGGCCGTGGCAAACAGGCGTTGATGGACCATTTTGATAAGAACTATGAGTTAGAACATCAAATTCAAGGCACCAGTAAAGAGGCCCTGCTAGATGATATTCGTGGTTTGATTGACTCCGCGAATTTTACTTTTATTCGTCAACGTGAAATGAAAGGCCTTGGCCATGCCATTTTGACTGGCCGTCCTTTGATTGGTGATGAACCTTTTGCAGTCGTGTTAGCCGATGATTTGTGCGTGAATGAGCAACAAGGCGTATTGGCGCAAATGGTGGCCTTGTATAACCAGTTCCGTTGCACCATTGTGGCGGTACAAGAGGTGCCAGAGGACCAAGCGCATAAATATGGTGTGATTTCAGGGCAAGCGATTAAAGATGATTTGTTCCGGGTTGATGATATGGTTGAAAAACCAGAGCCCGGCACGGCGCCGAGTAACCTCGCTATTATTGGCCGTTATATACTTACCCCTGATATTTTTGAATTAATTGAGCAAACCGAGCCAGGCAAGGGCGGCGAAATTCAAATTACCGATGCGCTGCTCAAGCAGGCTCAAGCAGGGTGTGTGCTGGCTTACAAATTTAAAGGCGAGCGTTTTGATTGTGGTAGTGTTGAAGGGTATATTGATGCCACAAACTACTGTTTTGAGCAGGTGTATAAAAAAGATCATAATACGCCTATCTCACAGCAGCCTACCGTGAAGGTGGCACAAGGTGCACCAGAAACAGAAACAGCCTAGCTGATCAGTATGGTGCGCTGCCTAGGTTTGGGGCGCACCATCATTTGCTTTAGCTTATTGGGCTGTTGCCGTGTTCGATTAACGTGCAACGAAAGTTGCGCCCCAACATAGTGTTAATTCTATGCAGTATCAAACCTTTCCCGGTGTTAAGGGAGGGTCTAAATCATTAGACAAGTTAGCCGCGCTTCGATTACCTGATTTACACGCGAAACGATTTTTAGATGTCGGGTGTAATGAGGGTTTTTTTTGTGGTTATGCGCTTTTTGAAGGCGCAAAAAGTGTGATAGGGATCGATCAATCACAAGAAGCGATTGGAAGGGCATCGTTGCGGTTTCCTGAGGGAAAATTCTTGTGCCAGTCTTGGCAAACATTGCCCGAAGGTCCTTTCGATGTGATCACCTTTTTGTCTGCGTTACATTATGCAGACGATCAAGAAGCTTTGATCCATCAAATAATGCAACAGCTTGACCCCCAAGGGGTTTTGGTGCTTGAAATTAGTATTGCTCCCGGGAGCAAAGATGCGTTTATACCGGTAAAACGTGCGATCGATGAGCGTTTATTTCCTACCCGAGTGAAGCTTGGCAGCATGCTTAAAGACTATGCGTGGAAAGTGGTCGGTCATAGCGTCAAGCAAGCCGGTGATCCATTACAACGTTATGTGGTGCATGTACGAAAATGCCGCCCTTATGCGTATTTGCTGATGGATAAACCGGGCACGGGTAAAAGCACCATCGCACGGCGTTTATTTGAGCAAACCGACATTAAGACGTTATCGGGCGATCAATGCTATTACCGTATTAAACAACGCCAGCTTGCATGCAGCCCCGCCATACAAGCGATTGTTGATGAGCTCTACACCTCGGCAACAATTGATAAAGTGACGAAAAAGATCTTCGAGCAAGGTTTGCATCAAGAGCTTGTGGCGATGTGGAGAGAGCAAGCCGGTTTTACAGACGTTGCGTTGGACTCCTTTGTTCCTGAGTCGTATCGCGCAGACATTGCTCAGGCATTTTTTGATAGCGGCTATTTTCCGGTAGAACTGCAGTGGCCACAGGCGCACGCATTGGGGGTGCCAGCTCGTACTCCCGAACGTGCCAGTGCGTATGCCAAGCATTTGGCAAAAAACTCGCTGAGTGAGCAGGCAAAGTGTGTACGCGTAACGCGCCAGTTGCCTGAACAATGGCGTGATCGTGTGTGTTTTCATTTAGACTCGCCCGTGAATAATCAGCTCATTGTTGAAGAGAATACATTGCGGCTGTCCGGCTGGGCCGGTTGGCTGGATGAAACGGAAAGCCCATTGCAGTTAGTGGTCAGCCAAGGAACAAAACGTGAAACCTTTGCGTTTGCACGCGAGCGAAAAGATGTACTCGCGACCTTGTTCCCGGATAAAAACTATCCGTCAGCGTATTGGCAGCAATCGCCGTGCGGCTTTAGTGTGAGATATCAGTTAGATGAACAAAGCGATGCGCCTGTGCAGTTGTCGTTACAGACCGATGCGCACTGTGTGCCTATCGCGAGTGTTCAACTGACAGTGTCAAATGGCGAGCCGCTTTCATCGACGAGTTATCAACAGCGCGCTAAACGCTGGCTAAAACGTTGTCTTACTCATGGTTGATGTATTGTTATGAGTCGTTCTTTTCTTGTACGCGCCAAGCATCGCTTGGCGCTTTTTTTTGGTTCGTCGTCTGGTATGGCGTCGTCTAGTGTGGCGCGTTCGGATACCTTTGATGCAGCGCTTACCACAGTGCTTGGTTCTCCTTATTTTGATCTCAGTTGGTACAAAAAGGCGCAGCAGCTACCTTGTGATTTAAGCGATAAGGCCTGTGCTGAACACTATATAGAGCATGCCACGCAGGGAGCCGACCCCGGGCCGACGTTTTCATCTCAGTTTTACTTGGCGATGTATCCAGATGTTGCGCAGGCCGGTATCAATCCGTTGTTGCACTATAGTTACCACGGCTGCCATGAAGGGCGATTGGTTAACCAACAGCAGTGGGAAGAAACGTATCAGCTTAAACAGGTCAGAGATGCGCTTTGGGGAGGCTTTTCGCAGACTGCACTCGCTCAGTTGACGAGTTGGGCAAAGCCTTCAACGACGTCGAGGCGGTTGGCTTTTTACAGTTACTACGAGTTGGCGCGATGGGCTTTTTTCCATCAACAGTGGTGTGCCTATCGCACATACTCAGCATCCTTGTTGCCGCTTGCAGACGACTACCATGAGCGAAAAGCGGCGATACTGTTACATGCCTTCGCGCACTATCGTTGTGATGGGGTGGCAGCAATGCACGACGTATTGGCGCCATTTTTAGCTCAATGGCAGCAAGACGCTGATTTTATGTTGGCGTGGGCGAATGCTCACAGTGAGGATCAGCAACGTTTATCCATGCTTAATCACGTCTTTGAACGCCATGAGTTTGCGCCCATCAAAACATTCAATAGCGATGATTGTCTACTGCTCCGCAATGTGACGACCTTACCGACAACACCGGTCGAGGGCCCGTTAGTGACGGTGATTATCCCCGTTTATAATGCGGAAGATAGCATTGATATTGCCCTTTCATCCTTGGTTGCCCAACGGTGGCAATCTCTGCAGATATTGGTTATCGATGATGCCTCGGATGATAATACGGTCGCTAAGGTGAAGGCTTGGCAAGCACGGGATGCACGTATTGAATTGTTACGTCAGCCTTCTAACCAAGGTGCCTATGCGGCGCGGAATGCCGGTGCCAAGGCTGCTCGAGGGGATTTTATTACCACCCATGATGCAGATGACTGGTCGCACCCTGAGAAAATCGCCCAACAAATGACGTATTTGCTTGCCCATGCAGACGTGATGGGAGTCTGCACTCATTGGGTGCGGGTAGATGCGCAGTTGCGCGTGACCCAAAATTGGCGTCCAAGTGAAAAGCTTATTCACTATAGTCACTCGTCGTTTTTGTTCCGTCAGCAGGTTTTGGCTGAGGTTGGCATGTGGGATCCGGTTCGCTGTGCTGCGGATACGGATTTAATCAAGCGTGTGACTGCCTTTTATGGTCAGCATGCGGTGGCTAAGATCTTGCCGGATGTTCCATTGGCGTTTGCACTGGATCAAGCTTCGTCACTGACACGTCAATCTATCTCGCATGTACGAAGTGTGTATTTTGGCTTGCGGGCCGTTTATCACCAAGTAAGAGGGTTGGTGCGTGACGTACAACCCGAGTCTCTCTCAAGAGCCGATACGTTGATCCCACAAACGATGTTGAGAGGCCGAGAGAATGATCACACCTTTGATGTGCTGCTTGTCGCGGATTTTTCTCTCGTTACGCCAGAGAGACCGGGTTGGGTTGAAAAACTTAATCAGGCGCTGGTCGCCGATCAAAAGATCGCACTATTTCATTGGCCGAGCATGGAAAGATGTACCCGCCCATTTCATGCTTCTCTCATTAAAGCATTAGATTCTGACCAGTGTCGCTTTGTGGTTGGAAATGAGCAATGTGCGGTTCATTCTGTATGGATTAGTGGGGAAGTGTCACTAGAAAATAAGATCGATCAGCGACCAATATTGACTCAGGTCAATGAGATATTTATAGAT
>NZ_MUFK01000073.1:0-6326 GCF_001996085.1 Salinivibrio sp. PR5 | reverse complement strand
CAAATTTTTAAAGAGCATCGCTCAATCTTGAGCGGGAGTGGCATTTTACGCCACCGAGGCAGTGAGTCAAGCTTTTTGTTTACTTGGCTTTGCTGCCGTTTGTTAGCGCGGTTTGCCGTGCCAACGAGGAGCGCATTATAGAGAGGTATTTTTGTGACGCAAGGGGTTTTTAAAGAAAAAATACCGACCGAACAAAAACCCAACAATTCGCAAGTTTTCTCGCCAATTTAGGTGGTATAGCCATAAAAAAGCCACCTAAAACGGTGGCTTTTTTGCGGTTTGGTTCGATTAGCCTTGTTTAGCAATAATTTGTTCATTCTCGACATCGAGAACAACAGGTCGCCCAGGCAGGAGATCGCCACTCAGTATTTGCTGAGCAAGTGGGTTCTCTATCGATTGCTGAATTGCCCGTTTGAGTGGTCGTGCGCCATAGACAGGATCAAAGCCTCCTTTCGCGACCATGGCTAACGCCGCTTCTGTCACTTCAAGGGTAAAGTCTCGTTCCGCCATACGACGTGCAACTTCTTGCATCTGCAATCTAGCAATATTCTTAATATGATCTTCCGCCAAGGGGTGGAAAACCACCGCCTCATCGATACGGTTAATGAATTCAGGGCGGAAGTGATGTGCAACGACATCCATCACCGTCTGTTTCATACCTGCGTAGTCAAGTTCACCGAAGTGCTCTTGAATACGATCAGAGCCTAGGTTAGATGTCATGATCACGACCGCATTACGGAAGTCGACTGTCCGACCTTGGCCATCGGTAAGACGCCCATCATCCAACACTTGCAGCAAGATGTTGAATACATCTGGGTGAGCCTTTTCCACTTCATCGAGCAAAATAACGGAATAAGGTCGCCGCCGCACCGCTTCGGTGAGATAGCCGCCTTCTTCATAGCCGACATAACCCGGAGGTGCCCCAACAAGGCGAGCCACTGAGTGCTTCTCCATAAACTCGGACATATCAATCCGTACCATGGCATCACGGCTATCGAACATGAACTCGGCAAGCGACTTACATAGTTCGGTTTTACCTACCCCTGTTGGCCCAAGGAAAAGGAAGGAGCCAATCGGACGATTTGGATCTGCCAAACCGGCACGACTACGACGAATAGCATTCGCAACCGCACTTACCGCTTCATCTTGCCCGATAACATGCTCGTGCAGTGCAGCTTCCATATTGAGCAGTTTTTCTTTCTCGCTTTCTAGCATGCGCGCAACCGGAATGCCGGTTTGGCGCGAGATAACATCCGCGATCTCGCTATCCGTCACGCGGTTTTTCAGCAAGGTCATTTCTTGCATTTCGGCTTGGCTAGCAAGATCCAATTGTTTTTCGAGCTCAGGAATTTTGCCGTATTGCAGTTCCGACATGCGGCTCAAGTCGCCAGCACGACGGGCAATTTCCATATCCGTACGCGCCTGCTCGAGCGCCGCCTTGATGTGTTGCGTCCCCGATACTGCCGCTTTTTCTGTATTCCAGACTTCTTCCAATTCAGCGTATTCGCGCTCTTTGGTGTCGAGCTCCTCTTTCAGGCTGTCGAGACGCTTACGACTGGCGGTATCTTCTTCTTTCTCTAACGCTTGCTGCTCAATTTTAAGCTGCACAATGCGACGCTCTAAACGGTCGAGCGATTCGGGCTTAGAGTCGATTTGCATACGAATGCTCGACGCAGCTTCATCAATCAAGTCAATGGCTTTATCGGGCAGTTGCCGATCAGCAATATAACGGTGCGATAGACTTGCAGCCGCAACAATCGCTGGGTCGGTAATTTCAACGGCGTGGTGCAGCTCATAACGCTCTTTGAGTCCGCGTAAAATCGCCACCGTATCTTCCACTGTAGGCTCGTTGATCAACACTTTTTGGAAACGGCGCTCTAGCGCAGCATCTTTTTCTACATACTGGCGATATTCATCCAGTGTGGTTGCGCCAACACAGTGGAGCTCCCCGCGAGCCAACGCCGGCTTCAGCATGTTGCCCGCATCCATTGCTCCTTCGGCTTTGCCTGCACCGACCATGGTGTGTAATTCATCGATGAAGAGAATGACATTGCCTTCTTCTTTCGCAAGTTCATTCAACACCGCTTTTAAACGTTCTTCGAATTCACCACGGTATTTCGCGCCGGCCACCAAAGAGCCCATGTCTAGCGAGAGAACGCGTTTTTTGCGTAGCCCTTCAGGAACCTCACCGTTGACGATACGCTGAGCTAAGCCTTCCACAATGGCGGTTTTACCGACACCGGGTTCACCGATTAACACGGGATTGTTTTTGGTACGCCGCTGCAACACTTGTACGGTACGACGAATTTCATCATCGCGACCAATCACAGGATCCAGTTTGCCCTGCTCCGCTCGCTCAGTGAGATCGATGGTGAATTTTTCAAGCGCTTGTCGATTTTCTTCCGCATTAGGGTCATCCACTTGTTGCCCACCGCGGACTTTCTCAATCGCCTCTTCCACTTTTTGGCTGGTTAAGCCATGGCTGCGCAACAACTCACCTAATGGTCCTTTATCTTCCACCGCGGCTAACACAAATAACTCAGACGAGATGTACTTGTCTTTACGCTTTTGCGAGATCTTATCGCACAGGTTGAAGAGGATACCGAGATTATTAGAAAGCTGAACTTCGCCGCCCGTCCCTGTCACTTTAGGTAAGCGATCAAGTAATTCAGAAAGGCTAGAACGCAGTTGGCTCACATCTACGTTCATCATGGTGAGTAAAGGGCGAATCGCACTGCTATCTTGATTGAGCAATGCGCTCATCAAGTGAACGGGTTCGATATATTGATGATCACGTCCTAATGCCAGTGACTGTGCATCAGAAATAGCGATTTGAAATTTACTGGTAAAACGATCAAGGCGCATAGCTCCTCCCACTTAACACCTTAGCTTGATGAATAAATGGGCACCATCAGTGAGGTTTTCAACCATCGCCACTGACTTTATTTTGTCAGCCAAATACAACTAGCCATACGGCCTGTTTGCCCATCACGTCGGTAAGAATAGAACTGTTCTCGTTGCTGGTAAGTACAATGGTCGCCACCGTACACGTCCGTGACGCCCATTTTGGCAAGGCGCTGTTTAGCCAGCAGATACAAGTCGGCAAGATACTTCTGATGCGGTTGACGAACGAAAGCTGAGCGAGCCGCCGGGTAGTCGCGCGTAAAGGCGTCATAAACCTCCTGTCCGACCTCAAAATGCATGGGACCGATTGCCGGCCCCAGCCAAGCCATACATTGGGTCGAGTCCTTAAACGTGGTGACGGTTGTCTCTATAACTCCGTCGAGTAGCCCTCGCCAACCTGCATGTACAGCCGCAACTTGTGATCCCTGCCGATCGGTGATCAAAACAGGTAAGCAGTCAGCGGTCATCACTGTACACACTTGACCAGATACATCCGTCACCGCCGCATCCGCGTCTGGCAAGCTCTCAACACACGGTAGCCGTGCTACCTGAGTACCATGAACTTGATTAAGCCAGGTGATAGACCCACCAACCAGCGCTTGCAGAATGGCCCTGTTTTGCGAGACAACTTCGGCGTCATCCCCCACATGTAGGCCAAGGTTCCAGCCTGAAAAGGCGCCCTGACTCGTCCCACCGAGGCGAGTGGTAGTCAGTGCCTTTACATGACGCGGCGCGGGCCAGTCAGGCTGGATACAATCCATTAATAGTCCTCTTCACCGTATTTCGCTTGGTCATCTCTGAGTAGCTCGGTCAACGCGACCATATCCTCAGGAACCGGGGCATGCCATTCCATTTGCTCGCCCGTCACCGGATGATCTAAGCGTAGCATCGCTGCATGTAAAGCTTGTCGTTTGAACTGACGTAAACCTTGAACCAACACATCGTCCGCCTGGCGTGGTGGCTTAGCCTTTCCACCATATAAAGGATCACCCACCAAAGGATGGTTCAAATAGGCCATATGGACACGAATTTGGTGAGTGCGTCCGGTTTCCAATCTCAGCCTCAGCCGTGTATGACCTCGAAAATGCTCCGCAACCCGATAGTGGGTGATTGCAGGCTTGCCTAGCTCATGTACCGCCATATGGGTACGCTTGGTGGCGTGACGGCCAATGGGCTTATCCACCAATCCGCCTCCGGTCATATTCCCGATCGCAATCGCCTCATATTCGCGAGTAATTTTACGCTTCTGCAAGGCGCGCACTAATCGCGTTTGCGCTGGGATGGTTTTAGCGACAACCATCAACCCTGTCGTATCTTTATCGAGCCGGTGCACGATACCTGCGCGAGGCACATCGCCGATCTCAGGATATAGATACAATAATCCATTTAAGATAGTGCCATCTGGGCACCCAGCGCCCGGATGCACGACTAAACCTGCAGGTTTGTTAATTACCAACAAGTCATCATCTTCGTAGACAATATCTAGAGGGATATCTTGCGGGATCCAGCGATTATCATCTTCCACTTCCGCTTGGATCTGTATCGCTTCTCCCCCCATCACTTTATGGCGAGGCTTATCCATTACCTCCCCGTCTAAGCGCACTTGCCCTGCTTGGATCCATGTTTTGATCCGAGAACGCGAGTAGTCAGGGAACAGCTCTGCAATTGCTTGGTCGAGTCGTTGGCCCAGTTGGTGGTCTTGAATGTGATGAGATAATTCTATCTGTTGTGCCATATCGAACTTTTCTGTGATTTCTATGACTAATCCCTCGCGACAGTCGTTATGGCGGCGTGTGGCGTATCGCCCGCTCTCGCCTTTTGCTATAGTCGCCTGTCACTGGATAAAATAGCCGGAATAATGACATTGTATCTGTTTGCCGCTGCGACCGTAATCCAGATGGCATAAAAACTTTTCAAGGAAGTGCGATAACCCATGAAACGCCTTACGCTTACTGCGCTGTTAGCCACCTCAATACTCGCGGGCTGTTCAAGTAACAACCAAGTCGTTCAAGATGATCCGCCATCTAAGCTGTATCAAGATGCAGAGGCGCAGTTAAACAAAGGCGCTTGGATCACTGCGATCGAAAAACTCGAAGCGCTCGATTCACGCTATCCGTTTGGCGCATACTCCGATCAAGTCCAGCTTGATCTGATCTACGCCTATTACAAAAACGACGATCTCGCGCTCGCAGAAGCCACCATAGATCGTTTTATCCGTATGCATCCAGCTCACCCAGAAAGCGATTGGGTAGTCTATATGCGTGGTTTGGTTCACATGGCGCAAGATCGCAGCCTGATCCACGATATTCTCCGCATGGAGCGTAATGATCGCGACCCTGAACCCGCCAGAAAGGCCTTTGCCGATTTTCGTCGCTTACTCGAACTCTACCCTAATAGTGAATATGCTGCAGACGCGAAAGCACGGATGGTGGCACTGAAAAACCGCTTAGCTAACTATGAATTGGCCACTGCGGATTTCTATATTCGTCGCGAAGCTTGGGTTGCCGCCGTAAATCGTTGTCAAGCTATACAGCGAGACTTTCCAGATACAGAGGCCGCACGCGCTTCTCTACCGTTAATGTTAAAAGCCTACGAAAAGCTGGGGCTTGAAGAGCCGGCTCAGAGGACGCGTGAACTCATTGAGAAAAACCCACGCTAAAAGAGAGCGAAACACTCAGGCTAAAGCCTCCAAAATTGGGGGCTTTTTTATGCCTGCTAGATACGAATCAGCACGGATAAAATAATGGCTGGCAGCCACACCTCGGCATATCTATATGTGGCTGCAACAACGAACAAAGCGTCACATCACCCGTGCCAGTATTACTCAAGATGACTGCGATAAGATTAGGCCCCGACTGTCAGTTCAGAGCTTAGTGTTTGAACTTCACGTCTTACGTTTATCTGCTTTGATGATTGAATTATATCTGTGTGACGGGAGTTTTGAAGCGAGGCGCATAGGGCTGATACACCCTCAAGATACAAAAAAGCCCCGACCGTCAGGTCAGGGCTTGGTGTTTTCTCATCAAAGTCTTACGCATATCCGCTTTGATGCTTAAATTTTTGCTAACTAAAGCCCAACATTAAGCTCTAATTAGATTATCTTGTTTGATGCGGTGAGGATGTTGAATCGAGACGCGCAGGGCTGATGCACCCTCAAGATACAAAAAAGCCCTGACCGTCAGGTCAGGGCTTGGTGTTTTCTCATCAAAGTCTTACATATATCCGCTTTGATGCTTAAATTGTGTCTGTGTGACGGGAGTTTTGAAGCGAGACGCGCAGTGTACGTCAGTACATGAGCACCGTAGCTATCAAAAATCGCAAGCAACAGTCACAATTTATAATCAAAGCCTGGCGATGTCCTACTCTCACATGGGGAGACCCCACACTACCATCGGCGCTGCTTCGTTTCACTACTGAGTTCG
>NZ_MUFK01000072.1:0-6466 GCF_001996085.1 Salinivibrio sp. PR5 | reverse complement strand
GTATAGAAGTGATATAACTAGTTGAATTACTTGGTTTTTTAGGGATATGGACAATGTACTCATCCTACACTGAGTACTTGGTGAATCACCCTAGGTATAAAAGAGGTCTGTGTTTAGCTACAAGTTGGGATCTTCAACCGCAAATGTTGTTCTCGGCGAGTGAGCTTAAGGCATGTCCTCAGTTAGTTTTTCATATGTTTCCAGTTCAGAGTGTAATAATCTGGACTTTGAATATTCTGTTTTGGGGTGGTATGGCTTGGTGCTACATAACTTAAGCTAACACATATGAGCCCTTCTCCGGTCAATAGGCAATAGCATTTTTTGGCTGCGCCAGCAGCCAATGCTCTCGAACAACAAAGTCGTCTACTTCGCTCTGTCATTTCCGCCATTAAGTCATTGCTTGCGGCAAACACATATAGAAGGTCTCTTACTGCGGTCTCACCGCTGCCTGCCAATCATGTGACAGGGCCATTAGACATTACTTCCCGTTCCCACGCAGGAGCGTGGGAACGAGTTAATCTAGCTTTAGTTAACAGAAAAGGAGTGGATTAATGAATGGTAAAGCATTTGAGAATTGGCAAAAATCGCGAAAGAAAGGATGTTTAAATTGGCTTTTTAGAACAACTTTCGTCACAGCCACTTTGTACATGATTTTTAATGTTATTTTCCTTTATCCATCCTCTGATGCGGCAAGTATTACGATTTTCTTATCGGATAATGCTCTTAATTATTTTATTTATACGATCGGGATGTTTTTCGCATTTTGGGCTATTTGGCTATACAATGAATCTTCGTATGAGAAAGAAGTTAAACGTAGAAATGTCGCCTAATAAATAATAAGTGTCGCGTAGCCGACACTTTATTTGGGAGTTGAACAAGCCCGTTGCTTTATTAAGTAAATAGCTCGAATGTGCATAGGTGGGGCTGCGTCTGGCACTTTTTTCAGCACGAGCGCAGCCAAGAAATGAGCAGATAAGACGTTACTTCAATACGTTACGTAACGATGTGGTTTGTGTCGGTTTGCTCTCCTGTGTTTAAATGAATGCCATTCTCCTTATTCTATTCGCCTTTCGGCTACCTCGGTCGTGTCACGCCCACGCAGACCATGAACCGCTCCCAGCACGTAGGACAACATCGTGTTGTATGCTGCTCAGAGGTCGCCTCAACGGGCAAGGTCTGGTGTGCCATGTGAAGCAACATGAATCGTCATTAATTCATTGCTTACGGCAAACACATATAGAAGGTCTCTTACTGCGGTCTCACCGCCGCCTGCCAATCATATGACAGGGCCATTAGACATTACTTCCCGTTCCCACGCAGGAGCGTGGGAACGAGTTATAGAGAATGACTTTTCCGTGGTCATCCACCACGTGAAAGGAAAAGTGCTGCTTGGCGAGATCAACGCTACAAAAGAATTGAGTAGACATGGTTACCTCCAGTATTAAAGACCGCACTTAAGTGTGGCAGATCTTCAAGAGGGGGAATCCATGTCATTCGTTATAACGCTACAGGAGTACAGAGTGAAAATAGGCATTGTTCAGATGCAAATGAGATGGAGTGTTGCACAAAACCTTTCGACAATATCTGGGTACATTAAAAGGCTAGGTGCACTAGATGTCTTAATTTTCCCTGAACTCGCATTAAGTGGCTTTCATAGAAATATAAAAGCTGAATGTAAAGAACCCTTAATTCAAAATGCCATAGTCGAACTACAAAAATTAGCGAAAAAGTATCGAACAAGTCTGTTTTTTGGTGCACCTAAAGTAGTTGGGTTAAATGTGTTCAATAGTTATTTTTGCATCAGTAAAACTGGTCAGGTCATAGCACAATGGGACAAGGCTGGATTGACTGAAAGTGAATCCCAGTTTTTTGCTAAAGGTGGTAATAGAAGCGTATTTGAGCTTGATGGCACTCGCTATACTACGGTAATTTGTCGAGAAGTCGAGGATGCTGACTGGTTTATTTCTCAAGTTCGTTCCTGCTCTCCAGAAATCATAGTTTGGCCTAGCTATATCAGGCAGAGCGGCAATGACAATACCTTAACGGGCTATTTTTCAGCGGCTTCTGAAATAGCTAAGGAACTCGATGCGTTTGTTTTACAGTGCAACTGGCCACAAGCGCTCAACGCTCAGAACATTCGTGGATTAGGTGGTAGCCGTATATTTGGAACCGATGGTAAATGTCTTTTGTCCATGCCTGTAGACCAACTTGCGATAAGTATCTTGGAGTTTTCTAAGGGGGCGTTGAGGTTAGTTGAGACTATGAGTTCACTGGAAACCGCGTTATAACAAACGAGTATGTCGTCAATCCTAAATTTTAGCGAGGTTTTTATTCCACACCACG
This sequence comes from Salinivibrio sp. PR5, assembly GCF_001996085.1. Lineage (NCBI taxonomy): Bacteria > Pseudomonadati > Pseudomonadota > Gammaproteobacteria > Vibrionales > Vibrionaceae > Salinivibrio > Salinivibrio sp. PR5. The sequence goes on along the minus strand of NZ_MUFK01000072.1, from coordinate 4,123 downwards.
CCGTCTCTGAGCATCGCATTTAAGATCGCTACCATCTTACGTACACAGGCTATGATGGCGACCTTTCGGCTTTAGGCGGAGCGTATCGAGATACGCCGTTTTTAACGTGTAATAAATTAACGCGTGAAACAGAGTCATGGAGAATGACTTTTCCGCGGTCATCCACCGCGTGAAGAGAACAGTGGTACTTGGCGAGATCAACGCCACAAAATAATTGAGTAGGCATGTTTACCTCCGGTATTAAAGGCCGCACTTAAGTGTGGCAGATCTTCAAGAGGGGGAATCCATGTCATTCGTTATGCGCACCGGAAAATAATTAAGCTTCATAGAAGGAATTATAAGTGGACGATTTTTACATAGATCTAAAAGGATTGGCGGCATACTATGAAGTTCAATGGCTTGATAAACTTCGCTTAAGTGGGGTGTTTGAGCAATTGGAGAGTAAATCTAAGTACGTACCTGAATCGTTTATCTCCTCAAACCACACACAAAGTGTAGCTAAGTTTATTATTGAGTGTCTCGAATATGAAAGTATTAATCCTATAGACGTATTAGAGGTAGGGGCAGCTTTGGGGCGAAATAGCTACGAGTTAGTTACTAACATGCCAAGCATTAGTTCTGTAACAGTTGTTGAACCGTCTCACCGCTTGCTATCAAATCTCAAACAAATACTAATTGACGGTACTAAATGTGAATTTCCTTATATCAAGAGCTTGAAAGAGTTGGGGTGTTTGGATTTTGATACTTCAGAAATAGCAAAAGCATGTAATCATGTAGCATTTACTTTAATAGAAGCACCTTTCGAACATGGTGTGGTTACGAAAGAGTTTGATTTAACAGTTTGCCTCAACGTACTTGATCAATGTGAGTCGCCTAAAAATTTAGTAAAAGCACTAAAGGATGCAACTGTTTTTAATGGAGTGTTAGTTTTGTCATGTACTTATCAGTGGAACAAAAAGCATTTAAAAGAAGAAAGTGAAGCTGTTAATGATATAAACGACTACTTTGGCGAAGGTTGGGAAAAGCTATCTGAAGATGAACATGAATACAAGATAAGGTTTAACGAAAGGTATTCGTTACTATTTCTTTCTCATATAGTCGCTTACAAAAAAGTTGGTAGCTAACGCTTGGTCCGTACACATAAAAAACGACTATATTTTCAATCACTATATTTTGGCGAGGTTTTTATCCCATATCACGTCGTCTCTAAGCATCAAATTTAAGAACATCACCATCTTCCGCATGCAGGAAGTAATGGCGACTTTTTCGACTTTCGGCGGCGCTAATCGATATACGTCTTTTTTAACGTTTAATAAATTAATGCGTGAAACGGATTCATGGATAATGACTTTTCCGCGGTTATCCACCGCGTGAAGAGAAAAGTGGTACTTGGCGAGATCAACGCCAAAAAATAATTGAGTAGACATATTTACCTCCGGTATTAAAGGCCGCACCTAAGTGTGGCAGATCTTCAATAGGGGGAATCACGTCATTCGTTAGTTTGTTACAAAGAATCGGGAAGTATTAAGGAATATATGGAAATAGAAATAAGACCAGCCAAGGAAGACGAACTGGAATCTCTCCATTCTTTGGTTATTTCAAATAATGAATTAACAAAGTTTAATGGCCCTTACTTTCCTTATTCACATCCGTCACTAGAACAATTTGAGAAATCTTCATTTCAAAGATTATTAAATGGTTCAGACTTACAGTTAGTCACTGTAGATGATGTACCTGTTGGGACAGTAAATTGTTACTGGGAGTGTGAAGAAACTCGCTGGCTTGAAGCTGGTATCATCATTTACGATTTTTTTAAGAGAAATCTTCAGCGCCTGGCATTTTCAGTTTTAATCAGCTTTGGTACTTACGTACAGTGGATTAGCTAAGGGATAAGCGTTGTTCACACCTTAATTTGGCTCACTTTATTGGAATATTGAACGTTATGGATGATACTTCAGCAACTTGGCGTCAGTACTACGAAAAATCATTGTTACGCCCCCACAATTCACGCACTGAACTCGCCATTGAGTTGGATCAGTCTGGACTGAAAACCGCTGTTGATTGCGGTTGTGGAACCGGAAGTGAGATAGCGTATCTAGAGCAGCAAGGCTATCGGGTGTATGGCTTTGATATTAATCCAGACTCTATTGCGATATGTTCAGAAAGGTTTAGTTCAAAGCCGCTGGTTAAACTTTCAGAGTGCTCATTTGAGTCTTTCAATTATCCTTCTACTGGCATAGTGATAGCAAACTCAAGTTTGTTCTTTGCTGATCCGGTAGAGTTTAAAAATACATGGCGAAAACTTGCTTCTTCTATCGCGGTTGGTGGTGTTTTTGTAGGTGATTTTATGGGGCCTAGAGATACTTGGGCAACGAATTTTCGGTTACCGACGGCTCCGTTGAGTAAAGAACAAGTTGAGCTCTTATTTGAAGCGTTTGAAATAGTCAGTTTCAAAGAACGTGATGAGCCTGGCGCGACAATGGTTGGAGCCCCTAAGCATTGGCATATTTTTTCAGTGGTTGCTGTAAAATGTACATCATAATATGGTCACGTGATATACAACATTAGTAATGTAAGCTTTTTTATTAGATTGTAATGCTGGGCATTTTTCTTGTGTGTTGGCATTAGTGATAGATGTAAAAAAGTATACGGTTTCTTTACTATTGCGTTTCTCCTTTTTCCACAGAGAAGAATGGTAACGAGCCACACATTACTTTCAAGTACAAGGGAAAGAGTTTTTGAAGCAGAGTAGAAGTGAGTTTTGGTCAGGTGAGGAATATGATGCCCAGTATGGTAATTACTATTCGGATGAAATATCGTTCTTTCAGGATTTAATGCTTCATCGAAATATCTTATCCCTACTAGATGTCTGCTGCGGGACTGGCCTAGTAACAATTCCATTATCAAAGAAGTTATCTCATGCAGTAGGTATTGATTTTTCTCGTTCAATGGTTGATTTTGCGAAGTCTAAGTCATCAAATACTAGTAATGTCACGTTTTATGAAAAGGATGCCGTAAGTTTCGACTTAAAAAGCGTCTTTGATCTGATTATTATGACGGGAAATGCCTTTCAAGCATTTCTTTCAGATACAGACCTTTCATCCATGCTCGAAAATGTAAAAAAACACATGCACGGAAATAGTTTTTTTGTATTTGATTGTCGACTTCCATGTCCTAAGTACTTTGAAACAACACATAATTACGAATATTGGTCTTCCTACACGAGTTACAGCGGAGAAAACGTCGATGTATATGGTTTGGACAGCAGGCACCCAACATTAAGTAATACGATGTTGCATCGTGTAAGAAGAGAATATGAAAATGGTATGCAATATCAAAGCTATATCGAGCTTAAATATCGTTCAATTGACGAGATAGGCGATCGCCTTGAGCAACACGGTCTGCAGTTAGTAGAACGTTACGCAGATTGGAAAAAGACGACTTTGACTGAATCATCGACAAGCTTTGTGGGGGTTGTTAGGCCGCTATAACGAGATCATTGAGATCTCGCTGGACTTGTTCCTTTTCTTCAAAAGGTAGCTTTAGGCTGATTGAAGTTGATGGTTACGATGTCATCCACCACTTGAGCACAGACTGGCGTATAGCAAGTGCAACGCCAAAAATAGTGATATGTCTCACCTCGAGATGCAAAGCTTCATCTTAATATACAGCGTTGTAAGAGGGGAGTTCATGTCATTTTTATGCAATAAGGCATGTAAATCAAATAGATGCAATACCTAGAGGTAAATGTCAAGACAGCGATTATCGTTCACGGTTATGACGAGAATCATAAAGAAATTACAGAAACAGTGAATGAGGAGCAGTACGTCACAAAGCTTGTTGCGATCGAGAGGCTGCAGTCTGTTAGTGAGCAATATCTTTTAGTGACTGGATCGCACGGTCGTATGATGTACTGGGAATATGACGAGGCGTTGTTTCCTAAATCATTGAACTTATCATCCGAGCCGCGATCAGATCATCAACGCCTCAAACAGGTCACCGATGATGAGCAAAGCCAAGTATAAAATCAGCAATTGGAAGCAATACAATCAAGCACTGATTAATCGTGGTTCGATTACCTTTTGGGTTGATGACGCCGCTATCCAGACTTGGCACTGCAAAG
>NZ_MUFK01000071.1:0-12626 GCF_001996085.1 Salinivibrio sp. PR5 | reverse complement strand
ATTTATATCATGCAATTAGAAACAAAAAAGCGAAGTCATTTTTTTGACTCCGCTTTTTTGACACACGGTCGGTTTAAATCAGTTCTTCTTTATTTAGCCCGTATTTACGCATCTTTTCGACTAGCGTCGTCCTTCGCATACTCAGCATGTCTGCCGCGCGAGCGACCACGCCTGATTGCGCCTCCAAGGCTTGTCGAATCAGATCAACTTCGTAATCCGCCAGCATTTCTTTTAGGTTAACGCCTTCCGGTGGTAGCACGACCGCGCCTGGGCTATCGTGAAAGCCTGGCATCTCATCCATCATAGGATCATCGTCGGGCTCACTAAACATCGCCGTTAAGGCATCACGTTCAGCCACAGCGGTTTCTTCCACCGAATACGCTTCCGGCTGAAATTCTGGAATATCACTGTAGCGATATTTAGCTGGAAGGTGGTTGACGTCAACAAGCTGCCCCGGATACAAAATCGCAAGACGCTCAATGAGGTTGGCGAGCTCACGTACGTTACCTGGCCACTCATGCTCCATGAGCGAGTTAATCGCGCGTGGCGAGAGGTGTACACGGCTGCTTCCTTCACTATCGAGACGCGACATCAGCTCATGTATCAACATAGGAATGTCGTCAAGACGCTCTCTAAGCGGCGGCATTTCGATCGGAAATACGTTTAAGCGATAGTAAAGATCTTCGCGAAAATCACCTTCTTCAATCATTTGCTCAAGCTGGCGGTGTGTGGCCGCCACCACTCTAACATCCGCGCGAATACTCTTATTTCCCCCGACTCGCTCAAAGGTGCGCTCTTGTAACACCCTTAGCAGCTTAACTTGCATCGGCATGGGCATATCACCAATTTCGTCAAGAAATAAGGTTCCACCCTCGGCCAACTCAAAACGTCCTTTACGCGCGGAAATCGCCCCCGTAAACGCGCCTTTTTCGTGACCAAATAGCTCGCTTTCTAAAAGTTCTGCTGGGATAGCACCACAGTTGACCGGCACAAAAGGACCGGATGCTCGTGAGGAAGCATGATGAATGTGTCGAGCGACCACTTCTTTACCGGTCCCTGACTCACCCAGGATCAATACATTCGCTTCGGTAGCAGCCACTTGGTCTACCAAGCGACGGACTTGCCCCATCGCCTCGCTCTTACCGACCATGTTGTGAAAGGCGGTATTGTCACCGCTAAGCTGCGGGATGCTAAATGCCTGTTTGCCTGCAAACTCTCGACAGTGGTGAAGCGCGTCAAATAATTGCGGGTAGTTAAGGGGGAGGCCCAGTTCACCGACATAGTTTGGCAGTCCTGAAAGCTCACGGTCGTGGCGACGTATCGCGATAACAGGAACATGATGATAGGTAGCAAGCTGCTCAAGTACCTTTTCAAGCAAGGCAGAAGAGCGGACGTGGCCAAGAAAACATGCGCCCCAGTTTTGCTCCCAAAGTGCGTCACTGACATCTGCTGTCGAGTGAAGCGCGTAACGCTCGCCAATAAAGTCGAGTATCACGCCGAGATCGTGACGAAACTGGTCATCGTCATCGATAACAAGGATTTTTGCTAAATCTTGCATGTGTGAGATACGTCTGCCCTGATAGATATATTATTGTTGTCACGTGCCAAAAAGCCGCAACAAACTCAATTTTAATCAAGACATTGTAATAGAGAACGCGCATAAGGCAACTGGAGACACAGTAAACCTGTGACTCCAGTGCCATGTCAGTCTTTTGGTAGGCTGTTTAGCTGGTCGCTTGGGTCAGATTATGGTATTCGGACGGAATCTGGTCCCATGCCGATTTTATCTCACGTAAAATCTCAATCACATCGTCGATGGGTTCCGGTTTATTTTCCAAATTCGCCTCACTGACTTGGCGAATCATAAAGTCATAAAGCGCATCCAGGTTGTTGGCAATTTCGCCTCCATCATCCATTGATAGACAAGCGCGGAGATTGATAATGATATCCAACGCTTTACCTAACCGCTCACCTTTGACGGATAAGTCGCCTTGTGCCATGGCGGCCTTGCCCTGAATCAAGCGTTCAATCGCACCGGCCATCAACATCTGTATGACCTTATGAGGCGACGCGGCGCTTAATTGACTGTCAACAGAGACCTTTTTATAGGCCTGTAGTGAGCCTCTCATAGTCTTCCTCACCTATTGAAATTTCTTATACAGCTGCACAGATTGCTTACCCTTGCGCTGCTGCAACAACGTCTTGGCAGCATCAGCTCTTTCATTATCGAGTGCTTGAACCAACTGTTCAGTTCTTGATAATGCCTTTGCCCATGCTTGACCATCAGGCTGCTCCGAAGACGCTGCAATCTGGTCGAGTAATGCCTTTCTATCATGCAATTGCTGAGCCAGTTTTTCGGGATCAGCATCACGTTCGGCTAGTGAATGCGCAATCGCCTCATCAATCGCTTCTAATTGCTGAAGCCAGTGTCTCATTTCACTCGTCATCATGCTGGCATGATGTTTTGCATTGCTTGAAGCTGTGAACGCATTTGCGCTGTCGCTTCTTCCATGGCGGAGAAGCGTTTCATGGTCCGCGCCTCAAGGTTTTCCATCCGTCTATCCAGCTCCTGCTGCTCATCACGTAAACGCAGCTTCTGATCAGACAAGGTATTCTCGCGGTTACTGATGGCACCACCGGCACCGGTAAAGCCATTCACGACCTCTTCCAGCTGGCGAGCAAAGCCTTTGTTTCCACCAAAGAAACCTTCTAAAGCGTTAAAATTTTGACGAAGCTGTCTATCTAACACCTTGCTATCAATTTCTAACCGCCCATCCATCGTGGTCGTTACACCCAGCTCGCTGAGTGTCTTCATCCCTTCTGGTGCTTGTTCAATGGGCGATGAAAACAAGTTCCGTAAGCGACTTGTGGCCGTACGGATTACACTTTCTCCGACTAAAGGGCCCCCTTGCTGCGTCTCGGGATCGTATTTGCCCACGGCTTGTGCCACACGGAAAAAGGCGTTGTAGTTATCAACAAAGCTTTCCAGCGTGGAGCGTACCGACTCACGATCATGCTCAACAGACAAGGTAATGGGTGACGCCCCAGCTTGACTAACGTCAAGTGACACCCCGTCAATCGCATTGGTAAAGGTGTTGGTTTCACTGGAGACAGATGCAATACCATCAATCATAATCTGCGCATCTTGCGCAGCTTGCATTTGCGTCAAGCCATTGCCAGCTTGACCGACTTTAAACCCCAGTTGATGCAGGGCGCTCCCCATTTGAGCATCAACGTTCACTGCAATCTGATTGCCCGCCCCCGTCTTAGTGCCGTTTAGAACCAATCTTGCCCCACTGTTATCTTGGATCAGTGACGCTTGCACACCGGGGTTGGTTGGATCGCTGTTAATCGCACGGACAACGTCGGTTAAACTATTTTTACCTTGTGGGATATCAATGATGCTTGTCCGGTTGCCCATGGTAATGGTGAGCTTACCAGAACCTAATGGCGCATCTGCATCCATGCCAGCAGAAACGAGCTTGTGCGTGCTCGCTAGCTGCTGAACGTTAATTTGGTATTTTCCGGGAATCGCATCAGGACTCGCTGATGCACTTAAAGCGTCAGAATTACTGACTGAGGCAGTCCTTGCCGCATAAGACTCGTTGCGACGAAAGTCATACATTTGACTTTTGAGTTTATCGAGAGATTCTTTTAAGCGGCCAAACGCACTGATGTCAGTTTCGACATCATTCATGCGTTTGACGATCCGCTCTTGTTTGGGTGCACGCTCAGCATCCACGATCTTAGTGACCATGGCATTGATATCGATACCGCTACCCATGCCTGCTGCGTTTACACCCATGACGATTCTCTCACCTCGTTATACCTTTTCTGCCACCAGCCCTCGCGCATGTTGCGACAATTGCTTGGCCAGCTCTAGCATTTCCTTTTCTGGGATTTGGCGGATGATATCCCCACTGCTCATTTCATAAACAGTGATGATACTTCTGCCCGTATCCTCATCAAGCCGGAATGCTAGGCCTTTGTTAAAAGAGGACATAAACTCATCGAGACGTTCGACCAACTTCTCCAGCTGCTCACGTTGCATTTCGCGGGTTTCGTTAAGACGCTCCGCTTGTTCAACGCGTCGCTGCTGCATAGACTCACGCGTTTCTCGACGAACGGCCTGCTGGTTTTGGCTCACGCTAACCTGATCAGGCCGAGTTTTTCCTACTCTCTCTTCTCTTGCAATCTTTGTGCCGTCGGAAGAGCCGGTATGAGGCAGGGATGAAGTTGAAACGGATGAAATGTCCATTACGATTCACCTCCTGTTAGCGTAGCGGCGGAGTATCCGCCGCTACTGGGTTATAAAGCGTGATTAACCCAACAGGCTCAGTGCCGCTGACGGCGCCTGCTTGGCCTGTGCCAGAATCGACGTACCAGATTGCTGTAGGATCTGAGACTTAGTGAACTCAGTGGTCTCTTTAGCGAAGTCCACATCGCGGATTCGGCTGTTAGAGGCGGTCACGTTCTCGTTCACGTTGTCCAAGTTCGCAATCGTGTGGCTTAGACGGTTCTGTTTCGCACCCAGCTCAGCACGGTGTGAGTCAATAAACTGCATCGCGTTATCGATAAGACCCACAGCTTTCTGTGCACCACCGATAGTAGAAACATCCACATCTTTGATGGTTTCATCCACCTTGGTCCCCATTGCCAGTGAGGTTGCCAATGCGCCTGTAAAGGTAGCATCAGAACCCGATGCAGTAACGATTTGAAGCTCACCGTCCTCAGTCACTGAAGCACTCAGTTTGTCATCTGCCTGACCATTAATATAGGTAGCAATTTCTTCAATGTCATCGCCGCCTTTTGCGGTCACGTTGATAGAGGTCGTTGCACCATCCGCATCCGTGATAGTAATGGCTAGGGTTGCACCGTCTGTTGCTGTCCAACCTGCTGATTTTGCGTTTGCTGCAGTAAAGCTAGCACCACCCATTTCAGCATGGTCAGCACGGATGTTTTTAAATTCCATCATCACGGCTTCACCAGCATCCGCACCCACCTGGAATGAACGCGTACCGAATGTGCCGTTCAGTAGTTTCGCACCACCGAATGATGTGGTTTCTGCAATACGGTTTAATTCGTCTTGCAAGGCCACCACTTCTTCTTGGATAGCTGCACGCTCAGAGTCGCCGTTTGCGCCGTTAGCGGACTGCAAAGATAGGTCACGCATACGTTGCAAGATGTTGCTTGACTCTTCCATCGCCCCTTCGGCGGTTTGCGCCATAGAGATACCGTCGTTGGCATTACGTACGGCAACATCCAGACCACTGCTTTGAGACATCAATCGGTTAGAGATTTGCAGACCCGCTGCGTCATCCTTGGCGCTGTTGATACGATAACCGGATGACAAACGTTCCATTGAGTTGTTCAGCGCGTCGGTTGAGTTATTCAAGTAACGCTGAGCAGTCATTGCAGGGACGTTAGTGTTAACTGTAATAGCCATAACTATTCTCCTTTGGTTCTAGGTCCGGCTTCGCCCAGCTGACCAGGGAAAACCAGTTCGAAAATCTTTCACAACCCATTTAGCGGCGCACAGTCAAAAAGCTTTAGTATTTTTTGCGTGCTGACGATGGCTAAACCACCGTCGCTTCATGGTGCTATGGAAGTTAACGTCCACAGGAGAAATATCTTTAGCGTGATTCGCGAAAAAAATGACATAAAAAAAGCGGCAATCACTTGCCGCTTTTTAGTTGCTTGATTTGTCAGTGTTACTGAAGCAAGTTCAGTGCAGCTTGAGGCATCTGTTTGGCCTGAGCCAACATCGACGTCCCCGCTTGCTGGAGGATCTGTCCTTTCGTCATGGCCGTGGTTTCGCGCGCGAAGTCAGTATCGCGAATCCGGCTATTGGACGCAGACACATTCTCCTGAATGTTCGACAAGTTGCTGATGGTGTGGCTCAAGCGGTTTTGCTTCGCACCCAAGTCAGCACGCTGACTGTCGATATAACGCATCGCGGAGTCAATCACACCAACGGCCATTTGTGCACCGCCCACATCCGATACGTCGATGTCTTTGGTCGTGATCAAGTCACCGTTACCGGAAACTAGTCCTAACGATGTCGCAAGTCCACCTCCGAAGGTAACTGTGCCTTCGACTTTGGGCTCTTCGATAAAGATTTGCAATTGCCCCTCTTCATCGACAGACGCGGTGAGCATTTCATCGGATTGACCATTGATGTAACTGGCCAATTCTTCAACATCATCACCTGGCTTAGCACCGATCGTTAAGCTGACATTTTCACCGTCTTTGGTCGTAAATTGCAGCTGCAGTGTTGATGCGGTCGGGTCAACTTGCCAGTCAGCCGATTTTGACTCCGTGCCAACAAACTCAACCCCACCCATGCGGAAATCATCCGCGCGAATGCTGGTTAAACCCATGATGATTGCTTCACCGGCATCAGCACCGATTTGGAAAGACGCATCCCCGAAAGAGCCGTTGAGTAGGCGTCGCCCACCGAATGCTGTGGTTTCCGCAATACGGTTTAGCTCATCCTGCAAGGCTGCAACCTCTTCTTGAATCGCGATACGCTCGGATTTACCGTTCGCGCCGTTCGCTGACTGTAATGAGAGATCTCGCATACGTTGCAAGATGTTAGTGGATTCTTGCATGGCGCCTTCAGCGGTCTGCGCAATCGAAATACCATCGTTGGCGTTTCGCATTGCCACATCCAGACCACGCGTCTGAGCAACCAAACGGTTAGAAATCTGCAAACCCGCCGCGTCGTCTTTAGCACTGTTGATTCGGCTACCTGACGACAGACGTTCCATTGAATTATTCAACTCATCAGTCGCTTTATTCAGGTAACGCTGCGCAGTCATCGCAGACACGTTGGTGTTAACTGTTACACCCATTTTGCTCTCCTTTGACTTTCGCTTGCTTTGCGAAACAGCCTACCCGCGACGTGTTGCACTGTTTGTTTGCGGTGCTGCGGGAACAGCTTGTTAATCAGTTTCAAGATCAGCCCGTTCAAAAACTGGCCGCTTGATAAATTTAATACAATATGTGNATTTTAATCAATGACTTATGGATTTATATTGCCCAACCAATCGTCTTAAGAGGCAACGCCTAAACCATAAAATGAGGCGAAAGCGGCAAACGAGCGGCAATGCCTATCCAACTTTCTTTTCCTTGTTGCCTTGCAAGTAAGTTGCCAAACACGCTAACCCACAGATCAAAGGAACATTTTTTGCATCAAACTTGTCTTGCCATACAGCGCCATTGCCTTGACAGGCAGCGCCAACGGCCGTGCTCACCACAGCTAGAATAGGACGACGCAATCTATGACCCAAGATAACGATGGCCATACCAATATGACGTTGGATGAGGCATTTAAACTCGGCATAAACCTTTATCAGGAAGGAAATAAAGCGGACGCCCGCGACGTGTTCGAGCAAATTTTGTCTCATGCGCCCGATGCGGCACAAGTGCGGCAAGTCCTCGCCGTATTAGATGCGGAGGAAGGCAATCTCGAGCAGGCGATGGCGCATATCAACCATGCACTGGCACTCACTCCCGACGATTTATCATTACTGTTTGATAAAGCGCAGCTGCTGGTTCAACAAGGAAAGAACACGGCAGCGATGGAGATCGTCGAGCGTCTATTTGTTGCCGCGCCAACCAACCCTGACATTCTAAACCTACGTGCCCAACTGACTGAAAAACTCGGCCATAAAGGTGAAAGCCGTCGTACTCACGCATTGCGCGACGAGTTATACCAACTCAAAAATCAAGGGCTCGCCGAAGAAATTGAGAAAACCATGACATTAGCGGCGAACTTCATGGCTGATGGACATGTGGAGCAAGGCGAACAGCTCTATCAAACGATCTTGACGCTTGAGCCAGATTACCCGCCGGCACTGATGGCACTGGCCCAGTATGCGCTAGATGATGAAGCCTTCGGAAAAGCCCATCAGTTGTTACTCCGTGGCAGTGATAAAGCGCAAGCTCACCCAGTTTGGCAACTGCTTCTGATCAAAGCCGAATCGGGATTAGGCCACTATGCCCACGCGAGACGACGCTGCCTGAGCGTGTATAAACAAAGCCAAGATCCAGCGTTTCTCCGACAATTATTGGTGATTTATCTCAATGAGCGAAACTGGTTAGAGACCAGTAAACTTGCTAAACAGTGCTTACGAGATGACCCTGAGCGCGGAGAGTTACATTATGCGCTGGCGCGTGCCACATTTGAGCATTTGAAACAGCATCACCAATTTACCCACGAAAAACTAACCCATTGCTACCAGATTCACGAAAAAGCCTGCCAATACGTCACGGGTAAGCATGCGAATACCTTGCAAGCGCAATTAGGCGAATTAGATTGGTATTTAGGCAACATTGATAGCGCGCAAAAGCGTCTCGAATCGCTATTGGCTGACAGCCCGGATGATCACGCGCTGCGCTTTAACTTAGCGTTTGTCTATCGCACTCAGATGGCATGGCCCGCATTTTATGAGGCCAACGAAGCTGGCATTGAATGTGGCCGTCGACTGAAATATCACGGTGAGTTACCGCGTTGGGACCTCTCTCGTCCCGAAAGCGATGCCGTACTCATTATGCCTGAACAAGGTGTCGGGGATGAGCTCGCCTATTTTCATAATGTGGCTATGGTGGTGGAACGTGCCCGAAAGGTCTACGTTGGCTGTGATCCTCGTCTTGAGCCCGTGCTCAAAGCCGCCTTTCCCACTACAGAGATCGTGCCTATTTCACGTACTGACGGGCAAGATATCCATATTCCTGATCACGTGTTAGCCGATATCAATAGCTGGGTCGCGGGCGGCTCACTGGCGGGGATTTGTTATCAGCATTTCGAGCGCCACCTTTATCAGCAAACCTATATTCGCGCGTCGGCAACTCAAGAGGCACCTTGGCGATCGATGCTGAATGAACTGAAAGCTCAAGGGCCGGTTATTGGCGTTTGCTGGCGAAGTGGCTTGGCAGCAGCAACACGGAATATCCATTATTTGATTGCCGATGAACTGGGGCAATGGTTAACAAAAATGCGTTCCCTTCATCCTAAAGTTCAGTTTGTGAACTTACAGTATGGCGACTGCTCAAAAGAGCTGGCCAAAGTTAAAAAACAAACTGGGATCGAGGTCGTGCCATTACCAGGCTTGGATCTTAAGGATGATTTTGTCGGGAGTGCGAATGTTATGGCATCCATTGACGGCGTGTTTACCGCCGGTACCGCTGTTCACCGGACCGCCGTTGCGGTAGGGGCACCTTGTTATGTCTTTTTTGCCGGCCACAAAGACAGTGATCCGATGCAAGCAGTCGCAATGTCTGGCCATCAAGAGTATGCATTCTGCTATCCACCCTTGATGAACGATAAAAAGCCGCTATTGGACGCCATGGCACAGGCCATGTATCGCGATTTATTGACCGAGTAACCGACGCTCCCCAAGACCACCAACAGCAAAAGGGCAGTCAATACTGCCCTTTTCATGGAAACGTCTTACCGTTAAAGCACGTTGGCGATGCGGATTAGATATAGTTGAACAGCGATAAGTCTTTCGTTTTCGCAAACGCTTGTTGCGATGCCTGTAGGGCTAACATGTCTTCGTTCATATCGATCGCGGCTTGGGTATAGTCCAAGTCCTCCATCGTGCCCAATGAGCGATTCAGCACCAATTTGAAATCTTTGTGCATGCTCTCTTGCCGATCTAGCGTAGTCAAACGTGTGCCGACCTCAGAACGGGCCTTGTTTAAGTGTTTGAACGCCGCTGCAAACTGATCGGTGACTTGATGGAGCTCTGCGGTTGCAGACGCATCATCGATGTCAGCATACGACAACGCGGCACCATTTTTAAACGCATCAAAGATAGTGAAGGTGTCTTGACGCTCGAGTGCAATGGTATCGCCGGGCTTCATCTCACCTTCAAAGGTCATTTTAAGCGTGTTCCACTCAATCCCATTTTGAGGGTCGTAGAGCCCGGTGCTCACTTCGGTCCCGTTTTGAGTCAATGAATAGGTTGTATCACCACTGGCATTCACATCAAAGGTCACTGCGTATGCGGCGTTGTCTGTATTATTGCTGTTTTCTGCGCGAGCAAGCAGCAACAAGGAGCCATCTTGCAAATCGTACTCGGGCTGATAATCCCCATAGGGGTTATCAATTTCCATAAACATTTTATCGCCCGGATCCGATGTGGGCACTTCTACCGCGGGGGCAACTTGCGCAGTACGAAAATAGCTATCACCGGCATAACGGACATTGCCTTGACTGTCGCGATAAAAAGGTTGCGTACTGGTTTGGGTCCCTGAGAACAAGAAGTTGCCTGATTCATCCTTGGTATTCACCAAGTCCATGAAATTATCAAACATACCTTGCAAGTCTTGGCGGTGCGCGGTGCGATCGTCATCGGATAGCGACCCGTTGATCATCGCCATCACTTTGCGTTTCGCACTGTCCATCAATTGCTCAGACTCATCAATCGCGATCTCTTCACGCGTTTGGCGGTTTCTCGCTAGCGTTATCGAGTCAATGAACTGATCAATTTGCTCGTCTTGCTGGCGGAAATTCTGAATATAAATTGACGACACAGGATCATCACCCGCAGTGATCACTCGCTTACCGGTCGCCATTTGTTCTTGATTATCTTGCACCTTAATATTCTGGCGCATGATATCGTTAGATACTGACTGGTAGTTATGAAAGCTGGCAATACGGCTAATCATGATAGCTATCCTTATCGTGTCGCATTGAGCAGTGAATCAAACGTCTCATTTGCGGCTGTCATAATGCGCGACGCCGCCATATAGGCACGTTGAAACTTCATCATATTCGCGGCTTCTTCGTCCAGATTGACTCCGGCGATTTCAGCAACGCGTCCTTCGGCCGCATCATGCTCCACCAAGCTGACATCCTGCAGTCGTTCATACGACGCTTTTTGTACCCCAAGGTCGGTATTCAACCCTTCATACACATCCAACAAGGTAGAACGTCCGTTATCCATCAGCTTTTGCGTTTGCAATTCTTGCATTCGGATCAGGTTACTGTTGTCGCCATCTGCTGGGATCAGACTGATGGCAAGAATGTCGTCAGGCGCCGCTTTATCGTTAATCTCAATCAAGGTGCCATTGACGTTAATCGGCCCTGTTGGCGGATACGCTTGTGGTGCAAGCAGTACTTGCCCGTCTGTATCCGTGACCGCAAACTGACTCCCATCAGGTGATATGCGAACTTGGAATTCTTTCTGAGCCCCAGATTGCAGTACGCGCACATCCCCCTCACCATGGCTAATTGAGCTGGCGCTGACATAACTTTGAGCGGCAATGCCAGCAGGATCATCCATCACCATGCGGATTTGCCCTGCAGCTGCACGCGCGGGGCGCAAAAAGACCCGTTCGTTAGGCGCAAGGTTAGCGTCGATTTGAACGCGCATGCCATCTACATTAAAACTTGGCGGTGTTCCGCTGGGCGTTACCGTTGATTGCTGGCCATTAGGTGACGTGAGTGTGTACTGCGCCCCATCAAATTTTAATTGATAGTCACCGATTTTAAGCTTCTGAAGATCATCGATGTACACTTTAAGATCGGCGGTCGAGTCACCACTTTTGATCACCCGGGATGCCGCAATACGGTCGTCATTAAAGTCGGTCAGGATATTCTTGCCAACCTCACCATTTAGATCGAAGCCTTGTCCTTGCAAATCGTTCAATGCTTGAGAAAAGCCAATCGCCATGCGGCCGAGTTCGTCACGCGCCTGCCCCAGTGTCTGATCGCGATATTCAAATAACGCGCCGAGCTTACCGCGAATATCGCGATTAGAAATCGCCTTCACGCTTTTCCCTTCAACTAAGGCCAGCTGACGTTCTTGGTGATCAGGCTTTCCCGGTAAGGTTGTGAGTTCACTGCTGTTCATCCCTGACACCAGCATATGACCACTGCCGATGATGACATTAAATAAGCCATCTTCACGCGCATTAACACTGACTTGGGTGTATTCAGCTAACTCACGAATGAGCTTGTCATGACGGTCAAGTAAATCGTTCGGCTCGCCCGGTGTTTTCAGAATAGCTTTATGAATATCAACAATTTCGCGGCCAATATCGTTCATACGCTTGACCGTGGCATCGATTTGCGAGGAGGTATCAATCGACTGCTGCTGAAGTACGCCATATACGTCGTTTAATCCAGCAGACACCATGCGCGCTTTCTCTAGCACCACCTTACGCGCTCCCATATCACTCGGGCTATCGGTGAGGCCTTTTACTGCACCAAAGAACTCATTCATATTGTCAGGAATTTTCCGCGCTGAGTGCGCCATCATATCGTCAAGGCGCCCAAGCTGATCATTGCGCGCGGCGGCATGTTCTAAATTGGAGGTAGCAATATTGAGCTCATTAACGGCAAACTTATCGTAATTACGGCGCACTGCAGCGGCGTGTACGCCGTCACCGTAGTTATTCCCTCCCCAATAATGAGGATCGTTAACTTGTTGCTCAACAGACTGACGGCTATAACCCTCAGTGTTCACATTGGAAATATTGTGACCTGTGGTATTAAGTTGTCGCTGCGCGGTGAGTACACCTTGCGACCCAAGAGAAAGCAGGTCAAAGCCCATTGTGCCTCCAGAAAACCCGGCAATAGAAACGAGATACAGGAATCAAAGCAAGAATTGAGC
>NZ_MUFK01000070.1:0-7517 GCF_001996085.1 Salinivibrio sp. PR5 | reverse complement strand
CTATTATAATATAAAAGACAATAAGTTTATAAAATAAGACAATTTGTAATGGCATGGCTCAACAGCGACGATAACTTTGATCCTGATATGCTCGATAATTCGGTGCTGGGGATCGGTGCTGACTTAACCTCGCACGACTCAGGCTTTCACTATCACCAAAAAGGCCAATTACTCTTTAGTCAGCATGGCTGTATGCGGATAACCCTCGCGAACTCAGTCAGTATCTTGCCTCCCACTCGAGTTGCCTGGATTCCGGGCCACTGCAAGCATAGGGTTGAGATGCAACACACGGTAGGCTACCGCTCGATCTATTTAGACCAAAGGGTAATCACCCAATTACCTACTCAGTTAATGATCCTGACGACAACACCATTACTGACAGAAGTTCTGGAGCGTATTGCTCTTTCTCCGTTTACGACGGATTGGCAATGTGGCGCACCAGCCAACCTTCTCGCTGTATGTATCGATGAGCTGACAAGCGCTAAAGAAGAAACAATGACGTTGCCTTTGCCGGCGGATTATCGTTTATCGCCGCTCCTCGAAATGGATGTACTCCCACCGTTAAAAGAAGCAGCAACACGATGCGGCGCCTCTGAAAAAACGATCACGCGTTTGTTTAAGAAAGAAACGGGGATGAGCTATCAGCAGTGGCGACAACAATGGCGGATCATTAAAGCGATAGAGCTACTCGCCGCGGGAAAAAAGCAAGGTGATATCGCCCATCGATTACACTTTGCCAGTGACAGTGCGTTTATCACATTTTTCAGAACCATGCTGGGAGAGTCACCTCGGACTTACATGAAGATGAATCACCATTAAAAAAGCCGCTCAGCGCGGCTTTGATTTTTAGAGTGGATAGACTTTCTCAAACTCTTCAAGCACCACATCCGAGTGCTCATCAAAATGTAGGCCGTGTGTTTTAGCGTACTGGGAAAAGTAACCCCAATGCGCTTCGTGCCAACACTGGTAAGATCCATCTCCCTCTCCTTCACGTGCCGCAAATTCAGCACTGACTTGGTTAAACGGGCAATAGCTCACCTGTGTGGTTTTGACGATACACACGGGTCGGTGGTGACCATTAAGAACAATCTTATAATGTCCTTTGTGTGGAATCACCGCATTTTTCTCTTCCAAAGAGCTGCGCAATCGGCAGTGAGCTTTCTTTTTATTCAAACTCACCAATGTCGCAACTTCGTTCGCTCTCACCGTGTGATGACTTAAGGTGTCCACCACCACTTGATCATCAGTTGGCCGTTGGTCCGCGGGAAGGGTCGTTAGATATTGGTGCCAAAAGGCGTTTTGTTCTTCAGTCATGGGTCTCGCCTTGATTATTATTGGTTTCGTTTTTAAATGATTTCTTTCTGAATAGTTTCTTGGACAGCACTAACGATGGTGATCATAACGTGCAGCCGCACATTCGCCTATGCGCTAGCTAACGTTTCTAGGTTGCACTGTGAATAAATTCACATTTAAACATCAACTGAAGCCAATTTTGATCAAAAAAAAGCGGCCTTTTTGGCCGCTTGAGAGATTGATTAACCTTAATCGCTAATAAATGGCAATAAGGCTTGGTGTAGTCGGTCAATTTCATCAATGGTGTTGTAATGCATCATACCGATGCGGATCACACCGCCTTTGTCTAAGATATCAAGCTGCTCACACAGGCCTTGCGCATAGAAGTGTCCATTCCAGACACACAAATTTTGCTCGCCAAGTGCTTGAGCAACCTCTGCCGGCTCTGTTCCCTCTATGCGGATCGCAAACGTTGGAGTGCGTTTATCGAGCTGATTATCATCGGTAATACCATAAATACGTACTTTGGGATAAGCGCGCATCAACTGGATAAAGTGTGCCGACAATGCTTGCTCATGCGCTTGGTACTGCGCATAACTTGCCGCTAGCCTTTCTCGCAGTGAGGACGTCGGATTGCCCCATTGTGCAAGATAGTCAACCGCCGCAATAAAGCCCGCTATCGCTTCAAAGCTTTGGGTGCCTGTTTCAAATCGGCCGGGACCTTGATCAGTCGCAGGTTCCACTTTGTACGGTTTTAACATCTGTACCCACTCAGGCGCGACATAGGCAAAACCAACATGAGGCCCAAAAAACTTATACGCTGAGCAGGCAAGAAAATCGCATCCGAGTGCTTGCACATCCACCAAGTGATGGGGCGCGTAATGCACCGCATCTACATACACTTTGGCGCCCACTTGTTTCGCCATCTCCACCACTTTTGCCACATCAACCAAACTGCCTGTGGTGTTTGAGGCGAGTGTCACCGCAATCAACTTAGTTTTATCGGTTACTAGGCTGGCTAGGTGGGTCATATCGATAGAATACGTCGACTCATCAACACGTACCTGTTTCACGGTCGCGCCTTTGTCATGCGCCGCTTGTTGCCAGCTAGATACATTTGAATAGTGATCGAGTGCCGAAACAATCACTTCATCTCCCTCCTGCCAGTCGCGACTGATTGCCCGACTCAACGAGAAGGTCAAGGTGGTCATATTCGGACCGAATACCATGCTTTCTGACGATGAGGCATTCACAAAGGTGGCCGCCACATCCCGCGCGCGCTGCATAAGCTCGGTGGTATAACGACCAGAAAAGAACTGGCCGCCCAGATTGGCGTTGTAGTGCCCTAAATAATCCACCATAGCGTCAAGCACTGCGCGGGGTACTTGTGCGCCCCCCGGGCCATCAAAAAATGCAACGGGTTTGCCTTCAATGATTTGCGCGAGTGCGGGAAAGTGGCCCCGAACAGCATGGGGTGAAAAACCTGCCGGTGTCATCGTTACTTCCTTGTTGCTGTGAGTACAAATACATCCATCGTGCCCGGTTTCTGGTTATCAACGGGCGTAATCGGCTCAGCGTAATGCCACAACGTACGATCATCAAGTGCCGCCATTTGCCCCGGTTCCAGCGGCAGGCTAAACAGCGGTGCGCTGGTTTTATGACTAAATACCTGAAAGTCACCGCCCTCAATATTATCTCGGCCAATGCTCACAATAGCGATATGATCAAAGCCATCTTGATGAACCCCTTCTGGGGCAACCTGCACGGATTGATTATCCGCCTGAATACGAATTTGGTGGATTTCGATGTCGTTGTCATCGCTAAGCTGGTAAAGGTCGCGGAATGTCCGACACATGGCATGGAAGCCCGGTGCCTGAATAGTCTGGGGCTCGATATCCTCAAAGGTTCTGGCCACATCCCCTTGGAATTCATTGATGTCAGATGTTTGCATAAATGGGCGAGTCGGTAACTTCTCGATGCCCCCATCGAAAGCATGCACGATTGAATAACGACGCAAGCGATAACCGCCGTCTGCGTGAGATGTACCCGGAAGGTTATCAAACGAAGGCTGTAATTGTTTGATATGATTATCGTCCAGTTGATTAAGCTGCATGAGTAATGTTGACGTATTCATGGCTTCCTCCTGTTTCGCGACTGTGCCGCGCATTCAAACCAATACGTTTGAAATACATTTATTTAACAAACGTGATACATCCAATCATCAACCATATACACTGTTATTTCCAGATCGAGCACTATATTTATCGATCATAAACCACTCGTTTAGTTTTTTTGTCTAAAAAATTTCGCTAAGCCGTTGAAAGGCTCCACTACAAAGATTAACAATTATTAAACAAAAGAATTAATCACTGCATAATTGGTCTATTGCCCTATTTTAGAAGGTGGAAATGGGACAAAAATGTCACGAAAAGTTGCCATTCTGCGTAATTCAGAGGAATTTCATGTTCAGATAGCGTTATAAATCAAACACTCTGCATCGATTTTTTTGCTCATCCTCTACACTATTAAGACACGCTTTGATGCGCGGGAGAGGATAGAATGACAAGGTTGAATATCCAGTGTGCTTGTGGCCAAGTGGCGGGAGAAATTATTGATGCACAACGCAGTCAGCGTTGCGTTTGTTACTGCAAAGACTGCCAAGCATTCGCTGAAAAACTGGGTTACCATACCGAGCTAAGGCCCGGTGGCGGCACAGAAATCCTACAAATCACGCCAGCGCAGTTACGCGTGTACCGAGGGCGAGATAAGCTTTCCTGCGCGAGATTATCCGAAAAAGGGCTTTATCGCTGGTACGCGAGCTGTTGCCATACACCGATAGCGAATACGATTAGCGCAGCTATCCCTTTTATCGGCATTATTAGTAGTTGTTATCACATCGAAGGGGATAACGAAGAAGAAATTGGCCCTGTTCGTTGGTACGTGCAAGGTCAAGACGCACGTTCCCCCATCCCAGAAAAAAATGTCCACCCTCGCTTTCCGCTTAGCTTAGTGATCAGAACCGCCCTCCGCATTGGCTGGGCACGTTTACTCGGTCACCATCGTCCCAATGCTTTCTTCGATCGCCAAGGTCAGCCACGCGGCGTTGTTTACTATCCGCAAGACGCGATGATCGCCAAACCCGACAAACAGCCTCACCCTGAATAAAAAGGTTTCAACGATGGCAGTTATCGGCCACACGATAGTAACTAAGCTTTAACTAAATCAATCTCGCATTTACAATAGTGCTGTAAAAACAAGCAATCCCCCGAGCGAGGTGTCCTTATCTACCTCGCTTCTACTCACAATAACGGACTTGGGGAGGCACCCGTGAGCAACACATCTCATTCCAATAGCCAAGACAGTTTCAACACGCGACGTACCCTACACGTCAATGGTGAAACCTACGATTACTTTCGTCTCGATGCATTGTCTGATCAATTTAATATCAGCCGCTTACCCTACTGCCTAAAAGTGCTGCTTGAAAACTTGCTGCGCAAAGAAGACGGTAAGAATGTATCGGCAGAGGACATCAAAACCCTTTGCCAGTGGCAAGCTGATGCTGCCGGTAAAGATCAAGTAAACTTCACCCCTGCACGTGTCGTGCTTCAAGATTTCACTGGCGTACCTGCCGTGGTGGATCTCGCAGCCATGCGTGCCGCCATGCGCGATTTAAAAGGCGATCCAGCCAAAATTAACCCGCTTGGTGCAGTTGATCTTGTCATCGACCACTCGGTCATGGTGGATGACTACGGCAATCCTGACTCCTTGCAGAAAAATACCGAGATTGAGTTCGAACGAAACAGCGAGCGTTACCAATTTTTACGTTGGGGTCAGCAAGCCTTTTCGAATTTCCGCGTCGTCCCCCCCGGCACGGGGATCGTACACCAAGTGAACCTCGAGTATTTAGCCCCGGGAGTATTAGTGGAAGCGCAAGGCGGCAATAAGCTAGCCATGCCAGACACACTAGTGGGCACTGACTCACATACCACTATGATCAACGGCTTAGGTGTGCTTGGCTGGGGCGTGGGTGGTATCGAAGCGGAAGCGGCGATGCTCGGCCAGCCTATCACCATGCTCATTCCTGAAGTGGTCGGCTTTGAGCTTAAAGGCGAGCTACCTGCGTCTGCCACTGCAACTGACTTAGTACTCACCGTCACTCAAATGCTACGCGAGCGCGGCGTGGTGGGTAAGTTTGTTGAATTTTATGGCCCGGGCCTCGCTAAATTGCCGCTGGCTGACCGCGCGACCATTGCCAATATGGCACCCGAATATGGTGCAACCTGTGGCATCTTCCCGATTGATGAAGAAACGCTAAGCTACATGCGCCTAACAGGACGCACCGACGATCAAATCACGCTGGTCGAAACCTATGCCAAAGCACAGGGCTTGTGGCGCGATGATGATGCACCGGTGGCTGATTATAGTGACACACTCCATCTCGACCTCGGTGATGTGGTTCCAAGCCTTGCCGGCCCCAAACGCCCGCAGGATAGAATTGCATTGACCGATGCCAAAACCCAATTCGATCAGCTGTTGGAAAAAGAGCAAGCGGCAGCAAATAACCTGATCGCCAGTTTTGCCAGTGAAGGCGGGCAAACTGCGGTCGATAACCCCAGTGTGCGCGAACAAGGCGATACTCAAGTCAAGTATAAGGGAGAAACATTTACACTTGAGAACGGGGCCGTCGTCATCGCAGCAATCACTTCCTGCACCAACACCTCGAACCCTGCCGTGCTTGTTGCTGCTGGGCTGGTGGCAAAAAAAGCACGCGAGCTTGGCTTAAAAACAAAACCGTGGGTGAAAACCTCGCTTGCGCCAGGATCACAAGTTGTCCCTGCCTATTTAGAGAATGTGGGGTTACTCGAGCCTCTGGCTGAGCTTGGCTTTAACATCGTCGGCTTTGGCTGTACTACCTGTATTGGTAACTCAGGGCCATTACCAGAGCCTATCACTGAAGCCATTCGCGCTGGCGACTTATTGGTGACTAGCGTGCTGTCCGGTAACCGTAATTTTGAAGGCCGTATTCACCAAGATGTAAAAGCCAACTATTTAGCCTCACCCCCACTTGTCGTGGCTTATGCACTGGCGGGTAATATGAATGTCGATGTCCTTAAAGAGCCATTAGGACAGGATAAAAACGGTAAGCCGGTCTACCTCAACGACATTTGGCCAACGCCACAGGAAGTCGCGCAAACCATTCAGACAGCAATGACCGACGGGCTGTACCAAGACAAATACGCGGACGTGTTTGCCGGCACAGACGCTTGGCGGAAACTGCCTGTCCCTGAAGATGAGATTTACTCATGGCCAGACTCCACCTACGTTAAAAAACCAACGTACTTTGATGGCATGACCATGGCGCTCCCCGAGATGAAACCCATCAAGGGCGCACGCTGTGTGGTGAAAGTGGGCGACTCTATTACGACTGACCATATCTCACCTGCAGGGGCGATAAAACCAGATAGCCCTGCAGGCGAGTATTTGAAGTCCAAAGGCGTTGAGCCAAAAGATTTCAACAGCTACGGCTCACGCCGAGGTAATCACGAGGTGATGGTACGTGGCACCTTTGCCAACGTGCGCTTAAAAAACCAAATGGCGCCGGGCACCGAGGGCGGTATGACGACTTATTTGCCCACCAATGAACAAATGAGTATTTACGACGCTGCGCAGCGTTACCAAGCGGACGGCACGCCACTCGTCGTGCTTGCGGGTAAAGAGTACGGGACAGGGTCGAGCCGTGACTGGGCCGCCAAGGGCACCAACTTGCTGGGTATCAAAGCCGTCATTGCTGAAAGCTTCGAGCGTATTCACCGCTCTAACTTAGTGGGCTTTGGCGTGTTGCCACTGCAATTTAAAGAGGGTGATTCCGTTGAATCACTTGGATTGGATGGCACAGAAGTGTTCGACTTTGAGGAGATCAACGGCGAACCCTCTACCCTCAAGGTTCGTGCAGTTCGGGATGATAAAACCATCGAGTTTGACGTCAACGTCCGCATCGACACTGCAGTTGAGTGGGATTACTACCGCCATGGTGGTATTCTCCACTACGTGCTGCGCCAACTCGCCAGCTAGTACTAGCATCGCTACCACAAAGGCCCCGCGGGGCCTTTTTTGTTATCTACCCCACAGCTTAAAGGCGTCTCAGGCAACCCAATCATGACAGYGAGCTAAACAGTGTTA
This sequence comes from Salinivibrio sp. PR5, assembly GCF_001996085.1. Taxonomy (NCBI): domain Bacteria; kingdom Pseudomonadati; phylum Pseudomonadota; class Gammaproteobacteria; order Vibrionales; family Vibrionaceae; genus Salinivibrio; species Salinivibrio sp. PR5. The sequence continues at coordinate 44 of NZ_MUFK01000070.1, read as the reverse complement.
TAGTGAAAACTATATATAAAGTATAAGTATAAGGTATGTATCAA